>JBEGJD010000144.1:0-5414 GCA_041184765.1 Verrucomicrobiota bacterium
TGGGAATGTCGCCCTGATCCGAGTCGACGCCGACGGCCGCCTCGGCGCCCCGCAATCGGTCCAGCAACACCGCGGACAAAGCCTGAACCCGGCCCGTCAAAAAGGCCCCCACGCCCACGCCGTCACCCTCGACCCCGCCGAACGCTTCCTCTTCGTGTGCGACCTCGGGATCGACAAGGTCATGGTATACCGGTTCGACGCCGAAAAAGGCACCCTGAGCCCGAACGACCCGGCTTTCGCGCCGCTGAAGCCGGGTGCCGGACCGCGCCATATGGTATTCCGACCCGACGGCCGCTTCGCCTACGTCGTGAACGAACTCGACTCCACCGTGACGGCATTCGCCTACGACGGCTCGGTCGGGCGCCTGCAGGAGGTACAAAACGTGTCCACACTTCCCGCTGGCTTCAGCGGCCGCAGCACGACCGCCGAGATCATCGTCCATCCCAACGGCCGTCTCCTTTACGCTTCCAACCGCGGCCACGATAGCCTGGCCGGGTTTACCATCGACCCGGAATCGGGCCGTCTGACCGCCACCGGCCACCATCCGACCGGCGGAAAAACGTCGCGCCACTTCGGCCTCGACCCGACTGGCACGCTCCTCGCGATAGGAAACCAGGACTCCGACAAGATCGTGCTCGCCCGGATTGACCAGGCTACCGGGGCGCTGACGTCTTCCCCCCAAGTCGCCTCGGCACCGTCACCGGTCTGCCAGGTTTTTCTTCCCCCCGCGGGAAAATGACGCGGACCAAGAACGGGGAATGAGGAAAGCCGGAAGCCGAAAGTGACCGATCAGCCGCTGCTCGGTCTTGGAGGGATACCCGCTACAATTTGAGCGAGGCGCGCACGCCCTCGCCGCAGGCGTGCAAGGCCTCGGCTTCGGTCCAACCGAGGAACCGCCGGATATTCGCCACAGCGGCATCCATCGCGAGCGATGAACCAGCGAAGTTCGGTTTGCCTGGCTCGCGCACGACCCCGTCGGTGCCGGCCTCCACCTCGATGTGACCTACCGTGTAGCGGCCCGGAGGCGCGCCGGCCGCGGCCATGCAGTCGGTGGTGAAGAGCACCTTGGCGCGCGGCTTCGCGCGGACGAAATTCCGGAGCACTCCGGGCGGCAGATGGATGCCGTCGGGAATGAAGACAGCCGTGAGTTCATCCCGGGCGAGGACGCGTTGGATGATGTTCTCGTGGCGGTGCATCTGCTGCGGCACGCCGTTGCCGACGTGGGTGCACATCGTGAGCCCGGCGGCGACGGCAGCGTCGATGGCGCGATCGTCGGCGTTGGAATGCCCGATGGAAGCGGTGACGCCGCTGGCGACGAGATGGCGGATAAAATCAGGCGAGCCCGGCCACTCGGGAGCCAGCGTCATCAGGCGGATGCGCCCGCCCGCGGAGCGCTGGAGGCGGTCGAACTCGGCCCGGTCGGGCGCCTTCATTTTCCGCGGGTCGTGCGCCCCGTGGTAACCCAGCTCGGGCAGCAGGTAGGGGCCCTCGATGTGGTAACCGGCGATCATCTCCTGCAAAGAGGCCGAGTCGGCGCGGAACCGCTCCACCCGCTCCAATTGCGCGGCGAGGGCGTCGATGGTGTCAGTGATAAGCGTGAACAGGATGCCGGTCGTCTGGTGGCGCCGCAGCGCCTCGGCGGCGCGTTCCAAGTCGGCGCGGGTGATTTCCGGCCGCTGGAAATCGACCCCGGCGAAACCGTTCACTTGCAGATCAAAAAGACCGTGGTTCATGGACGAAGGAAGTGCTCAAGAAAACGGAAAGCCTGATCGTTGGACTCGGCCGAGGGTGAATGCTCCGGGCGGTTGGTCATGGCGACCCGGTTTTCACGGCCGAGCAGCCGGTTGACCGCGACGGCGTGCAGCAGCGCACCCCAACGCGCGGGACCGTCCTCGGAGCCACCAGAGACAAGAAATGGCCTTGGCGCCATCAACGCGTGCAGCTCATGCAGGTCGCGACCTTCCTCGCGGATGCGCCGGTAGGCGCCGGTGCGACCATTGGCGGGTGTGACGAGACCCGGCTTGCGCGTCAGGGCGGAATCCAGGCCGAGATACCAAGGTTCCCAGTAATTCACCGCCCCGCGTGACTCGTCGAACACCACGCCACCGTCGGACCAAACCGCGCAGGCGAAGCGGTCATCGAGGCAAGAGGCGAACATCGCCCATTTCCCGCCGTAGGAGTGCCCCATCACGCCGATGCGCGCAGGGTCGACCTCGGGCCGCTGCGCGAGCACGGTGTGGCAATTGGCCGCGAGGTACGCGTGGTAGCTTAGGGGCTGGCACGCGGCGCCGCGGAGGTCGGGCTTGTAGGCGTCGTCCCCGGGCGTGCCAATGGACAGCGTGACGAAGCCACGGCGGGCCAGTTGCAGTGCGAAGTCGCGGTGCCGGGGCGGACCATCCTTGAAGAACCGCTTCGCCTGACCGGCAAGCGGACGCGGGCCGTCGTAGCCCACGCTCACCTCGGGCGCGTAGAAAGGAACCAGCACCGCGGGCCGCGGCCCGCGAAAACTCACGGGCGGTATCAGGAAGAAGCCATGCTGCATCACGCCCGGCGCGACCTCGATCTCCACCCGGTGCTGGATCACGCCACCGCGATCCTGCGTTTCCGAAATCTCCACGCGGGGCCGCTCAACGAGCGCGGGCCAGGCCCCCATCCGCTCGTGCCAGTAACGTCGGATTTCATCGCGACGTTTCGCCCAATCCGCCGGCGAAGCGACCGGACGGCCGTCATCAAAAATTAGCGGCGAACGCAGTTCGGATGAAGGCGCCCTGATCGCAGCGGGCGGGGAAAAATACGCCCGCAATTCCGCCGGCACGTCGTCGCGGGACGAAGCGCCGAACGCCGCCACGGAGGCGACGCACGCGAGGACGAGGAACCAGCGGGGCAAAACCGGCATCGGCGGACGAAAATCGCGGAGCATGACGCGCCCGCCTCCGGACACCGTCAACGGCAATCCCCCTTCCCAAAGGGGTCAGGGCGTTCGGCGTTTTTTAACCGAAGCAGGGGCCGTTTTCAGGAGCTGGATTCAGCTGAGGCTCAAGGAAATGCGTCCGAGCATTCTTCTGAGCCTTACCTCGTGGTACCTGAGAAAGCATCCAAACCGAAAACATTGAACGCCCTGACCCCCTCTCCACGGGGTCAGGGCGTTCAATGTTTTTGGACCGAGATAATCGGGGTCGGAGCCGGGCTTGCCGCGTCGCACAGATCAGATGCGTCTTCACCGGAAAATCTAAAGGGCTTGCAGTCCGATCCATCGGCTAAACCGTCTGCAACGCCTCGGCCCCAATCCAAAGCGGGCTTGCACGCTGCAAGCTGAACCGGAAACCCCCTCCCGGAACAATTGAATCGCCTCGGCGGATCGTGACCCAATCGCCCTGCCCCGCCCCCCGCAGTTTCTTCCTCGGCCTGCTTTTCATCCTGGGTCTTTCCGCCGCCTTCGCGGCCGAAGCCGCCCGCCCCGGCGCGATCGCCGGTCGCGTGCAAAACGCGGACACCGGCGAATTCCTCTACAACGCGCAGGTGCGGGTCGAGGCCGGCGGGCAATTCTCGGCCGCGACCGCAACCGACCAGTTCGGCGCCTACCGCCTCGAAAACGTACCCGGTGGCGAGGCGACTCTCCGAGCGGTCTACAGCGGTCTGCCCGCGATGACGCTCAAGGTCACCGTCACGCCGGGACAGGATACCGCCGCCGATCTCGCGCTCCGCGGGGCGGGCGCGGCCACGAAGATGGACGCCTTCGAGGTGAACGTGTCGCGCCAGATGAGCGCCCTCGAC
This sequence comes from Verrucomicrobiota bacterium, assembly GCA_041184765.1. Lineage (GTDB taxonomy): Bacteria > Verrucomicrobiota > Verrucomicrobiia > Opitutales > Opitutaceae > ER46. The sequence continues at coordinate 3,775 of JBEGJD010000144.1, forward strand.
CTCGCGGTGAACTCGCAGCGCTACTCCAACAACATCAAGAGCGTGATCTCGGTCGACCAGATGGGCTTCATCGGCGACGGCAGCGTCGCCTCCGCGCTGAAGTTCCTCCCCGGCATCGACCTCGAGGTCGACGTCAACGGCATGGCCAACTCGGTCACGATGTCCGGTGCGCCCAGCGCGAACGTTCCCGTCACGTTCGGTGGATTCGAGGTCACAACCTCCGCCGACGCCACCGTCGCGAGCAGCACCGCGCCGCAGCGCACCGCCTCGTTGACCCAACTCTCGCTGAACAACATTTCCCGCGTGGAGATCAACCGCTCGGCCCTGCCCGATGATCCGGGCAGCGCGCTGGCCGGCTCCATCAACTTCGTGCCCAAGAGCGCCTTCGAGCTCTCGCGCCCGCAGTACACGCTCCAGGTCTTCGGCGCGGTCCTGCAGGACAAGATCGCCTCGACGCGCATGTACGGCCCGTTCTCCTCCCGCATCGCCTCCTACCAGCCCGGCCTCGTGCTGAGCGCCATCGTGCCGGTCAACGAACGCTTCGGGTTCTCGGTCACCGTGAGCTCGAACAAGGTGCCGCACGCGTACCAGCAGACGGTCATGAGTTGGAAATCCAACTACCGCTCCGCCACCAACACGTACGCGCCCACCCCGGCCAATCCCGACCACTACATGCTGAACTCGTTCGAGGTGGATAACTTCCTCGCCACGACCCAGCGCAGCAGCGTCAATCTGACCGGCGACTACAAGCTCTCCAAGGCCTCCAGCATCTCGCTCTCCTACACCCAGAGCTTCAGCAAAATGCAGCAAGGCCAGCGTCAACTGACCTGGGGCAACACGGACTGGCAGAACCTGAACACGTCCACGCTGACCACCATCTACAACGTCCTGCCCACCAACTCCCAGGTCCGCATCCTCAACAACACCTACACCTACCAGGTGGACACCGCCAACCGGCAGCTGACACTCGACTACCGTTATCGCGCGGGGCTTTGGCGCGTGGAGGCCGGCTTCAGTTACGGCACGGCGCGCAAGCAGAACCGCGACGCCGACGTGGATGCGACGTTCTCGACGCTCTACAATCTCCGTCCGCTGACGAACATGACCTTCCGCAATATCCAGCCGTGGGGCGTGGGTGAGATCACGTCGGACCTGAACGGAGTGAAGGTCACCCCGCTGGACATGACGACGTTCGTCACGGCCGGTAATTTCGTCGCCGGCATTTCCGCGCAGGGACCCGCCTCCTCGCCGACGCCCGGCTACAACATCACCACGAATCTGCCGCCCCTGCGCTTCAAGCCCGTGTGGACCGATGACGAGAAGATGGAGGCCAAGGGCAGCGCGAGCCGCGAGATGCGCCTCACCGTTCCCACGGTGCTGAAAGTGGGCTACAAGGTCCTCGACTATAAGCGGAACGTTCGGCTCTCCCGGTGGGGTAACAACGGGGCCGGGTTCATCTACAAGGGCAGCCGTCCGCTCAGCGACTTCCTGCTCCGCAGCTACGACGAGGCGCTTCCCAACGACAAGGGGGTGCCGATCGGCGTGGACAACGTCGCGCTGGCGAAGCTGTTCCGGTCCAACCCGCAGGACTTCGTCGAGGCCAATCCGGGCAACAACTACCAGACGATGGTGCAGAACAA
>JBEGJD010000145.1:0-8249 GCA_041184765.1 Verrucomicrobiota bacterium
TCGGGTGGACCTCGAGGGCGAAGTTGACGTTGGCCTTGTCAAAGGCCTCGAGGATCGGGCCGAAGCGACGCGCGAAGTCGGCGAAGCCGGCGTCCCAATACGCCTGCGACGTCGGCGGGAACGCGTAGATCGAGTGCCAGATGGAGGAACCGGTGAAGCCGTTGACGACGGCGGGGAAGTCATCCTTGGAACCGCGGCCGGGCTTGGCGTCGAAGAACGTGCGGGCGGCCTTGGCGGTGAGCGCGAGCTTGCGGGCCGCGCGCTTGCGCACGCCCTCGGGATCACCGTCGCCCCAGACGTCGGCGGGCAGGATTGTCTTGTGGCGCTCGTCGATGTGATCGCAGACGGCCTGGCCGACGAGGTGGCTGGAGACGGCGTAGCACGTGAGGCCGTTTTCCTTCAGCAGCGCCCACTTGTCGTGGACGTATTTCTTGCTGGAGGCGGCCGCGTCGGGATCGAAGTGGTCGCCCCAACAGGCGAGTTCGACGCCGTCGTAGCCCATCTTCTTGACGAGGGGCAGGAGCTTCTCGAGGGGGAGGTCGGCCCATTGGCCGGTGAACAAGGTGACTGGACGGGGCATGGTAGGAATGAACGGGTCCTTGACGAGTAGGCGCCCGGCGCCGGGCGGCGAGAAAAAACCCGGCGTGAACCGCCTTGCGCCGCGACAATGAAAGCGCGCTCCTCGGGAGCCATTCCCTTTCCCGCGCGATGAGCCTCGTCATCTGGACCAACGCCGAATTTCCGCCCGCCGAGACCGCCTTGCTGGAGGCGGGTGTGGCGCCGCATCGCCTGGTGCGCGCCCGGACGACCTCGGCCGCCGTGCTGGCCGCGGGCCGGCCCGATCCGCTCCTGGCGGAAGCGGACGTGGCGTTCGGCCAGCCCGATGCCGCGCAATGCCTCGCGTGCCCGCGTCTCCGCTGGGTGGAGGTCACCACGGCAGGTTACACACGCTACGACACCGCCGAATTCCGCGAGGGGTTCCGGGCGCGCGGCGCGGCCTTTACCAACGCCTCCTCGGTGTTCGCCGATTCGTGCGCGCAACACGTGCTCGCCATGATGCTTGCGCTGGGACGCCGCCTGCTGCCTTCGCACCGGGAGCAACTCGCCGACCGCTCGTGGCACTACGACGAGCGCCGCTTCGAGTCGCGGCTGCTCACCGGCCAGACTGTCCTGCTGCTGGGTTTCGGCGCGATCGGCCGGCGGCTCGCCGAGCTGCTGGCGCCGTTCGGGATGACGATCCTTGCCGTACGCCGGCAGGTCCGGAGCGAACGTGGCGTACGCATCATCCCGGAGGAGCAGTTGAGCACCGCGCTCGGCCGCGCCGACCACGTGGTCAACCTGCTCCCCGACAACGAGGGCACGCTGAACTTCGTGAACGCCCGCCGCCTCGCCTGCCTGCGCCCCGGCACCCGTTTCTACAACGTCGGCCGCGGCGCGACCGTCGACGAGAACGCGCTGCTCGAGGCTCTGCGCTCGGGTCGCGTGGGCGAGGCCTACCTGGATGTTTTCCAGACCGAGCCCCTCCCGCCCTCACATCCGCTCTGGGAAACGCCGAACTGCTTCATCACACCGCACACGGCGGGCGGCCGCCACGACCAGCACGAGGCCATCGTGAAGCACTTCCTCGCCAACCTCGAGGCCTTCACCCGCGGCGGACCGCTGACGGACCGCGTGGTGTGAGCGCGTGACCGCTCACACCCTCACGACACGCGTGCCGGCGATCAGATCGTGCAGACAGCGGCGGTCGGCGCGGAACATGAACGCGTAATCGAACGCGATGAACAGGAACCCGAGCGGGAACGCGACGTTCAGCAGGAAGAAGATCGAGACCGGCAGCGCGAAACGGAGCATGACCCCGCGCGCGAAGCCCGCCGGTCCATCGTCGTCGGCCCGCACCACTTTCACGCCCGTCAGCAATTTGCCGAGGTTCTGGCCGCGAAAGAGAATGAGCAGCGCCTGCACCAGCAGCACCGCGAACAGTCCTGCGTACACCCAGAAAACGCCCTCCGCGAGGCCGGTCACATCCAGATCCTCCAGCTTGGGAAATCCACCCTTCGCGAGGTCCGGATTGGCTTCGATGAGCTTCCGGCTGAGCCACATGCCGCCCGGCATGAGGCTGCAAAAATAAACGAACGCGTTGATCAGCGCCGCACCGGTGCGCGCACCGACGCTTGCGGATTCCGCCAACGGAACCACCTCCGGAGCCGCCGGCTCAGCGGCCGTCTCCACCACCGGGGGCTCCGCCGCGCCGCCAAACTCCGGAAAATCTCCCAGGCGACGCCACTCGTTCGCGCCCGCCAGCTTGGCCTTGGTATCAAGGTTGGCGCGGCCGCCGTTGATCCACGCGCGCACTTGGTCCGCCGTCGCCGGACCATACTCCCGGCCGTCGCCGCCAATGATGATAAACATGGGCGCAATGCAGTCGTGGCCGACCACCTCGTCAACTGTGCGCGCCGGGCACGGCACCCCGCGTGCTCGTCCACAGCCTCAAGGCCCGAAACGACTCATCCAAGCCGTCTGCGGCCAGCCCGCCTTCTCGTACGGCTGGACGGGGCCGGGCGTGCTGCGGCCACGCTCGATTGTCTCTCGCATGAGCCGACCCAAGCGCGCGACCACCTCCGGGTGCCGGTCGGCGAGATTCGTCGTCTCCTTCGGGTCGTTGCCCAGATGGTAGAGTTGGAACGGCGGCAGCCCGTCGAAGTTGTCCGGCTTCGGCTGGGTCCACGGCGACGGCACCTTGGTGGGAGGGCTCCAACCACCCGAGCCCGGGCAGAGGATCAGCTTCCAATCTCCCTCGCGGATCGCGAATTCCCCCTCGGACGAATGGTGCACAAGGCTCCGTCGCCGCGCGGCGGGTGCAGGCTGGCCACGAAACAGAGGGAGCAAACTCGAACTGTCCTCGGCGGCATTGGCGGGCAACGGCGCGCCGAGGATCTCCGCCATGGTCGCGAACAAATCAAGGTGGCCAATCACATCAGCGCAACGCGACCCCGCCGGCACGATGCCTGGCCAGCGGGCGATAAAGGGCACGCGGTGCCCGCCCTCGAAGGCGTCGGACTTGGAGCCGCGGAAGCCACCGCTCGAGTCATGGCCGAGGTCGCGGTGCCGCGGGATGTCGCCCGCGGGGGCGTAGCCGTTGTCGGAGGTGAAAACCACCAGGGTGTCGCGCGCGAGACCGTGCTTATCCAGCGCGGCGAGGATCGCGCCGATATCGGCATCGAGTTGGCGCACAAAGGCCCCGTAGGGCGTGGGGGTCGTGGACGAAAATTCCTCCGTCGGCAGCGTCGGCGTGTGCGGCGAGGCGTACGCGAGATAGACAAAGAACGGCCGGCGATCGCGGGAGGCCGCGCGCTCGGCGAGAAACGAAACCGTCTCGCGGGTAAGCCGCGGCTGCACATCCTCCATGCGGAAGTCGGCCCCGATCGGTCCCGCGCGCCACAGCCGCGGCGCCGGGCTGTCCCCCACCCTGCCGGCCGGCGGCGCCGTCACCCGGTCGTCGCGCAGCCAGACGTAAGGCGGCATGTCGAGCGAAGCGCTGATGCCGAGAAAGCGATCGAAGCCGTTGGCCACCGGGCCGCCCCCGAAGGGTTTCCCGTAGTCTACGTCCTCCGCTCCGGGGCCGGCCTTCGCCCAGTCGAGCCCGAGGTGCCACTTGCCGAACATCGCCGTCGTGTAACCGCGCGCACGGAGGAAACCGGGCAACGTGAGCCGGCCCGGCTCGATGAGGGGTATGCCGTAGCCGTTGAGCACGCCGCGCTTCAGGCGACCGCGCCAAGAGTAGCGTCCAGTGAGCAACGTGTACCGCGTCGGTGTACAGACGCCCGACGAGGAATGCGCGTCGGTGAACGTCATGCCCTCGGCGGCGAGGCGGTCGAGGTGCGGCGTCTTCCACAGGCTGCGCGGATTCAGTGCCGACACGTCGCCGATCCCCATGTCGTCGGCGAGGATGACGATGACGTTCGGGGCAGCGAGACGCTCCGCCGCGGCCACTCGCGCGGCGACGGCGAGCAAGATCACCGCGGCGAGGCGGAGCAGCGGGGACTTCATGAAGTCAACCGATGTCCAGCGTGGCGCGGAACGGCGTCATCCCGGTCAGGAAGACGCTCATGCCGTCCCACTTCGGCGACGCCCCGCGCACCTGGGTGTAGGTGTGCTCGACCCGGCCCGGGCCGAACTCGATCACATCGCCGCCCGACTCGTAGCGGCCCTTGCCCGAGCGGAGCAGGTAGCCGTCCGTCACGCCCGGCAGCGGATCGACGCCGTGCAGTTTTCCGCCGTGGCGGAACGCGAGCTCGATCGTGACCGGCACCTCGTTCGTTCCCTCGATGAGGAACTCGAGCCGGAAGCGTCCGTCCTTCTCGGTGACGTTCACCGTGGCCTCGAGCTTCGAGATGTTGCTGCGCGCACGCAGGGCGCGGCCGGAGTTGGCCAGCGTACCGTTGGGCGCCATCTTGGTGTGTTCGCCGTCGGCGATCTGCTCCTTGGTCAACGGCTGGAAATACGGTCCCTCCAGCGATTGGCGGACCACGTAGCCGCTCTCGCGCGCCTCGATGGTGTCGCCGGTGAACTGGCCCTTGCCGAAGAACGCGGTGGCGAAGCGCACCGACTCAAGCGCGGCGGAACGGTTGCGGTAAGAGAACAAGGTGGTGTTGCCGGCGAGGATGCTGCCGCTGCGGTCGCCGCGCCGCACGCGGGCGAGGCTCGAGTACGAGAAGAGCCGTGAATAATCCTTCGGTAACGGGAGCGAAGGAGGCAGCGGACGGCGGAACTCCGGCTCGCTGAGGAATGAGATCAGCTCGAGCGAGGCCTCGAGGAGCGTGCGGGCCGCCTCGAAACGGCGGGCCTGGAGCAATTCCTGCGCCTCACGGGCGATCTGGGCCGGGGCACCGCCCTCGATCTGGCGGGTCATCGCAGCGAAACGCCCGTTGCCGTCGATGATGGCGAGGTGACGGTAGGCGTAGTAATACCGCGCCATGCTGCCGCGCTGGTAGCGGTCCTGCCGACGCGAGACCTCGGTGACCACCTCGCCGTCGGGATGGACGTAATAGAGGGTCATCTCGAGATTGCGCCGCACCGGCTCGAGCAACTCGGGCCGCTTGAGCAGCCGCGCGACGACCACGAGCGCGCGGTCCACGATCGGCGAGTAGACCGTCGTGCTCTTCTCGGTGTACTGGCCGTCCGGATCGAGATCGATGTTCTCGGCCAGCCACTGGTCGATGCGCGCCACGTAGCGCGGGTTCGGGAAGAGCGAGTTCGCGATCGCGAGCGCGCAGCAGACGACCCAGCGGTGGTTGGGGGTGTGCACGCCGCCGACCGCGAGACCGTCGGCGGCCTTCACGATGAAGCGCCCAGGGCGTCGGCGATCGCGCCAAGCTTCGCGTCGCCGCTCGCCTTCAGCACCGAATAGCAGGGGCCGAGGTTCTCGACGATGAAGGCCACGTCGGGCGGGGAGCGGAAGTTGGTGGCGTAGAAGTCGACCGTGCCGTCCTCGTACTGCACACGGTTCAGGTAATCGGCGGCCAGGCGAAGCGCCTCGGTCACTTCCGGCGAGCCGCGGTATTTGCCGCCTTCGGAGCAGAGCGCGCACGTGTAGGCGACCACGAGGGCCTTGGTGCCGGTGGCGGAGTGCAGACCGTAGTCGTTGATCTGGCCCCCGACCCACCGGTGCCCCGCACGGCGCTCCTGGCTCGCGAGCAGGGCGGGGATCCGCTCGTCGTTGTAGCGGATCAGTTCGCGGATCACATCCGAGGTGGTGTCGGGCTCGGCCGCCAGGGAGCGCGGGGGCAGGGCGGCAAGGGCCGCCACACCGGCGCCGGCGCGGAGAAAGTAACGACGCGAGGCGGAGGGAAACATGGGTTCGATCATTTCAAAATCCTCCGCGCCCGCCGCGGGCGGAAGCAAGCCGAACGGGTTTTCTCCGGATCAGGGCACGCCCAACAGACGCTCCAGCGCCGCCTCGAGCTTGTCGCCGTGCACGTCGGTTGTGACGAGACGTCCGTCGCGTCCCAGCAGGAACGCCGTCGGCAGCTCGCGGATGGAAAAACGGCGGCCGAACTCGTTGTCCCAGTATTTCCCGTCGTAATGATGCGGCCAAGGCATGTCGTTCTCGCGCGCGAATTGCACGAGTTGGGCGGCGGTGCGCTCCATCGGCGACGCGCGCGGGCCGGGCGCCTTCTCGAAAGCGATGCCCACGACCTCAAAGCCGCGGTCCCGGTACTTCCGGTAGGCGGTGCGGACGGAAGGCATTTCCCGCAGACAGGGCACGCACCAGGTAGCCCAGAAATCGATGAGAACGACCTTACCGCGGAGCTGCGCCAAATCGACCTCGCGACCATCGGCCGCGGTGAAGCGCAGCTCAAGCGGAGTGCGCCGCGCCTCAATCACACGCAGGCGACCCGCCGCCATTTCGCGCACGGGCTGGTTCGTCTCGTCCGGGGACACGCGCCGCCGCAGCAGCTCCTCGGCCGCTCCGGGATCCGCCGCCTCCAGCGCCGCGAAATAGGTCTGCTCGGCGAATTTCCGGCGGTCCGAACCCGGAACCCGCGCGGCCAGCCGTGCAACGATCCGGCCCGCCCGCGCCAGGTCACGCACCGGCTCGCCGCGAAAACCGGCGAGGTGATTGATGGCCCGCTCGGCGACCGCGACCCATGACCCTTCCGGGGCGTCATCCGCGGCCAGGATCTCGTCGCGCAGGGTCTCGCGCCGGCGTTCCCACGCGGGATCGGTAGCGGCGCCAACCGCGTCGGAGGAGCGCGGTGAATTCACCGCCCAAGCGATCACTTCCCATCGCCGCGGATCGGAGGGGAAACGATCAAGGAAACGCTCCGCGGCGCGACTCACCTCGTCGTGCTGCGCCATCTGGAACGCCGAGGTCGTCTTGACGTCGCCCGGGGGCGGACGCTCCAACCGGCGGGCGCGGAGCGATTCGTAGGCGGAGTCGGCGGATCCCTCGACGGCGGCCGGCGCGGGTGAGATGAGCGCGAGGAAAAGGGCCAGCGTGGAAACGAGTTTCATGGCTTGAGACCAAGGAGACGGCGAATCTCGGCCTCGAGGCGGTCACCGGGGGGGTTCACGGCGGCGATCATCCCGTCGCGGCCGGCAAGCAGCACATGCGGGATCGGACCCACCCCGTAGCGCACCGCGTATTCCGTGCGCGGACCCTGGCCGTCAAAAGCCTGTGGCCAGGGCAGCTCGAGACGCGCGACCAGCTTTTCCAGCGCAGGCCGCGCGGCGGCCTGATCGACCGAGATGTTAACGATTTCCAGTCCCTGCGCGTGATAGCGGGCGTAAAGCTCGCGGAGCTTCGGCATGGCGTTGATGCACGGGACACACCACGTGGCCCAGAAATCGACGAGGACAACCTTCCCGCGCCACGCGGAGGTGTCGACCCGCCGGCCGTCGAGCGCCGTGAACACGAGATCGAGCGGCTTTTCCAAGGCGCGCAGCACCGATCGCCGCGCGGCGCCGAGCTCACGGACGCGGGCGTTGGGGCTCGCCTCCATCCTTGCCGCCAGCGCGGGCATCGCCCCGGGGAAACGGGCTTCCACGGCCCCGACGAGCCGCGAAAAATAGACGAAGGCGGCCGAGCCGGCCGGGAAGTCGGCCGCGAGACGCTCGATCGGCGGCAGGAGGCGGGACTCCCAGTCAGGCGGAAGAACTCCGTTGGTGTAGGGCAGCACAAGCGCGCTGACTTTCTTTCCGGCAAAGAGTTCCCGCAGCACCTCCGGAGCGTCAGCGGCGCTCGTCGCGGCTTCAGCGAGCGAGGCCTCACGCTCGCGCCAGGTTCTTTGCTCGGTCGAGCCCTCGGTGAAACGCGGGGTGCTGCGCAGCAAGGTGTCCCATGCCCGCCAGCGCCGCGGGTCGGCAGGGTAGGCCTGCTGCAGTTCCCAGGCGAGTTCGGCGCTTTCCTGCCAGCGCGCCTCGCGTTCCGTCCCGGCTGGACGCGCGGAAAGCGCCTCCTCCAGCCTGCGCCAGCGGGGATCCTCGGTCCCGGCGGAGCCGCCGACCAGGAGCGCGAAAACCACCTCAACCTCCTCGGGCGGCAGACAGAGCTGCTCATCACACGCCTGATAACCCACGACCAGCGAGGCGCGGTGGCGGCCGGCCGTGAGACCGGATGCCAACCGCAGCGGGACATCGATCCACGCCCGGCCCTCTAGCACGAGCACATCGGCGCCGAAATTCGGATCGAAGTACTTTCGCGGAGGCGACGTTTCCACTGGCCCGGCGAGGGCGAAGGGGGCCCCGCG
>JBEGJD010000146.1:0-3330 GCA_041184765.1 Verrucomicrobiota bacterium
CTTTTTAGGGACAGGCTGTTGGCGGCGGGAGGGTATAGCTCCCAAACGTGAGGTGGATTTGAGATCCTATTCGTTAAAAATAGCGTTTGTATCTACGAAAGAACAGCTTCCATATCTTAAGCGACTGGGTCTCATTTTCTATCTTGATGTACTGAGACTCATTCCCACTTTCCCCGGCCGACTCCTTTGCGCCCCTCTCCTCGCAACCCGCTCCCTGCCTTCTTGGCCGCCACGGTGCTTATTTGCACCGCTAAGCCCTCATACTCGGTTACGTCGGCGGATCTAAACCTACGTTCCGCTAACCAGCCGATTCAACTCCCAGCCGTGGTCGCGGAGGCCGAAGCGGAATCCGATCACCACATCCAGGGTCCGTTCCTTCCCGACGTCCAAGGAGCGAAAATCAACGCCGGCAAGAAAACCACCGTCATCGATTTCGACGACCAGCCGCGCATCAACGGCAATAGCTACCGTCAGGCGCTCGCCCAAACTCCCGGACTCATCCTGAGCGAGGAAACCAGCCCGCTCGTCAGCATCGGCTACCGCGGCCTGGAACCCCACCGCGCACAATTCACACAAGTGCTCGCGGACGGAATCCCGATTCACGCAGATCAATTTGGCTACCCTGAATCCTATTACACACCTCCGCTCGACACTGTGGACCGCATCGAGTTCGTGCGCGGCGGCGCCGCCCTGCTTTACGGCCCGCAGCCCGGCGGTGCCCTCAATTACGTCACCCACCGGCCCCGCACCGATCGCCCCTTCTCGGGATCGACCCTTCATACGATCGGCAGCAACGGCTACTACTCCACCTTCAGCCACCTCGACGGCACCCGCGGCCGCGTCGGCTACTACGGCTTTCTCAACCACCGCCGCTCCGACGGCATCCGTTCCGCGAATAGCGATTACACGCTCACTTCTTGGCTCGGACGGCTGGCAATCGACGCGACCACCTCCTCTCGCTGGCTGTTGACCCTGGAAACCTATGAGGAGGAGCACGGCGAACCGGGCGGCCTGGCTTTCGCCAATAGTCCGACCGCAGTAAACTACCTCCTTGATCGTCGAGCCCCGTCGCGCCGCTTCGATCGCTTCAATCTGGACCGCGACTCCGCCTCACTCATCTGGGAACGCGATCTTCCGCACGGCGCATTCGCCTGGCGGATCTGGGGGACCAACTACGTTCGTGCCTCCCGGCGCCAGAATGGCGGAGGCTTCGGTCTAATCCCTTCCGGCTCTGCCGCTCTCACAAACAACATCGAACGCCAGTCCTTCAAGTCGGCCGGCACGGAGGCTCGCGTGCGCCAGGACTGGGGCCCGCTTCGCCGCCACGCTCTGAGCGCGGGTGCCCAGTTTTTCCGCAGCACCTCTCCGCGCACCGACAGCCGCGGTGCCGCACCGGACGCGACGGCAGGCGCGTTGCTATCAAAATCGCAGCGCGAGGTGACCTACGCGCCCGTGTATGTCGAAAACCTCTTCCGCTTCGGCAACTCGACCCTGACGCCAGGCTTCCGGATCGAACCGGTGCGCCAAAGCGTACGCGAATCGGTCAACGCCGCCAAAACTGCTGCCGGAATTCCGCTGGCCACACGGGTAACGCGCGACGCCGTTCCCCTTTTCGGCCTCGCCGCCACCCGTGACCTCGCACCGCGCTCCCAAGTTTACGCCAACATATCCCAGAGCTTCCGTCCGGTCGTCTTCACCCAGTCCGTGCCCAGCGCGGTGAACCAACTGGTGAACGCCGACCTCGCCGAGGCGCGGGCCCTGCAATGGGAGACTGGCTTCCGTGGCGAGCCCGCCGCAGGACTGGTCGTCGACGCCAGTGTCTTCCACCTCGCATTCGAAAATCAGGTCGGCGCGGTCACGCTACCCGATGGCCGCACGTCCCTCGCGAACGTTGGCCGCGCCGTACACCGCGGGCTGGAGCTTTCATTCCGTCAAGACCTGCTGCGTTTGGTCGGCAGGACGAACCGTCGCTCTCTCGATATTTACGCCAACGCGCTCCTGCTCGACGCGCGTTTCACCGCGGGTGCTTTCTCGGGCCGCCGGCCCCAACACGCGCCGCGACATCTCGTGCGCACGGGCCTGCTTTTCTCCGAAGGCCCCGACCTGAAGGTCGGACTCACCGGAACCCTCGCCGCGGAGGCTTTCGCCGACGACACCAACACGGACCAACGCCGCATCCCCGCTTACGCGGTATGGGACCTCACGGCGGAGTGGAAAGTGCCACGCATGCCGTTGCGCCTGATCGCCGGGATCAACAACCTCTTAGGCGAGGACTACTACAACCGCATCCGCCCCGACGGCATAGACCCCGCCCCCCGCCGCAACGTCTACCTCGGGGCTGCTTGGGAATTCTGAAGCGAAGATCCCGGAGGGAGAACATCCACCCTTCGGAGCACTTCGGCCAAGTCGGCCTCCTGTTACACCCAACCGAAACGTCGCGACGTTTCATCAGGGCTCCATTGAGGCGTCAGCCTGTTACCTTTTAGCGCAAACGCTCGGTAGGCGCGGGGTTCGCTAACAGGTAACAGGCTGACCCCTTGGGAGCGGCCCGGCAGAATCCACATCGGCGGGAAACGCCCGCGGCTACACCGCAGGCATTGCAGCACGCAGAACCGAACCGACGTAAGCCCACGGAACACCCGGAGTACGCGGAAAGATGCACGGCCTAAATCCACAGCACCTCGGCGGCACCACGGCGCTCCCATCACCCGCGTCCCTCTTCCGTGTCGTTCCGCGCCTCCCGTGGGCCATCCCAAGGTTTCGTGGCTTTCGAGCCTTTCGTGGTTCCCTAAACCGAGAATGCACTGCGAATTTCGTTCCGACCGGCTTCGCACATCGGTGCGCAAGGTGGTGGACCCTAGCGGGTTCGAACCGCTGACCTCCTCAATGCCATTGAGGCGCTCTACCAACTGAGCTAAGAGCCCGTTTCACCTGCGAGCCTTCAGAAAAATCAAGGGAACGCCTCGCGACGCAAGGACTTTTTCATCCTTCGCTGAGTTCGCGCATCGAAAAGGTGAACTCGACAGTCTCCGCCTTCTTATCGGGACGGGCGGGCATTTTCATACGGCGAATCGCCTCGAGCACGGCGTCGTCAAATTGCCGGCTGCCTGAACTCTTCAACACCCGCGGGCTCGCCAGACTGCCGTCGGGATTGCTGCGCACCTGAAAAGTGGCCTTCAGCGTTTCCGCCAAGCCGGGCGGCGGGTCGAACTTCCGCCGCAGCTCCTCCTTGAAGAACTGATCGTAGGCGGCGAGCACGTCATCACCCGTCGCTTTCAGCGCTTTCCCTCCAGCGCCGCCCGACTTGTTGGCGGTGGATCCGCCGACCAC
>JBEGJD010000147.1:0-9464 GCA_041184765.1 Verrucomicrobiota bacterium
CGCGGAAGAAGCTTCCGGATCGGTGCCATCCGTGCAATCGGTGGTCAAAGTTATTATGCCCCGCCCCACCGTCGCGATCGTCTGCCCCCGTGAATTCAAGTTCACCGACCACGAAGCCTCGATCGAGCGGCCCGTGCTCGGCGAGGTCGCTGACGTCACCACCGTGTGGCTCGGCTTCAACGATCCCTTCCCGGCGGAGGTGCTGGGCGCCGACGCCCTCATTCTCTGGCACGGCCCGCTTGTGACGGCGGATGTGGTCGCGGGATTGAAGCGCTGCCGCGCGATCGTGCGCAACGGCGTGGGCTTCGACAGCGTCGATCTCGCCGCGGCGACGCGGGCCGGCATCCCCGTGTGCAACGTGCCGGACTACGGCACCGAGGAGGTGGCGGACCACGCGCTGGCGCTCACGCTCGCGCTGTACCGGCAGCTCTTTCCGCTCGACGCCGAGGCGAAGCGTCTCGGCTGGCGGATCACGGTGCAGCACCGCATGCGCCGGTTGAACACCCAGACCTTCGGCATCGTCGGCCTCGGTCGCATCGGGACCGCGGCGGCGTTGCGTGCGAAGGCGTTCGGCTTCCGCGTGGTCTTTTTCGATCCGCACGTTCCGACAGGGACGCACAAGGCGCTTGGCATCGAACGGGCCGGAACCCTCGCGGAACTGCTGGCGACGTCGGACACGATCTCGATCCACTGCCCGCTCACGGCCGAGACGCGGGGGATGATCGGCGAGCGTGAGATCGCGGCAATGCGGCCGGGGGCGTTTCTCGTGAACACCGCGCGTGGCGACATTGTGCGCAAAGCGCCGCTCTTCGCGGCGCTGCGCGCAGGACATCTCGGCGGGGCGGGCCTCGACGTCGTCGAGGACGAACCCCTGCGCACGGCCGAGGAGGCGGCGACGCCCAACCTCATCGTCACCTGCCACGCGGCGTTCTGCAGCCCGGAGGGCATGGTCGAGATGCGGACGACCTCGGCGCGGATCGCGCGCGCGGCCGTGCTCGGAGAGCCGGTCTGGAACCGCGTGAACTGAACCCGCCGCCCGCTGGGGGGCTTCGCGGTTGACACGCCGAGCGACGGTCCGGTCACACTCGCGCCCGCATGGCCGAGCCCCTTCCCCTGCCCGTCTTCCACGTCGTCGGATTCACCGGCCACCGCCAACTGCGCGACCCGGCGGGAGTGGCGCGGAAGATCGGGGAAGTCCTCGCCGAGCTGCGCGGCCGGGGTGGCGCTGACTGGATCGCGCTTTCGTCGGTCGCGGAGGGAGCGGATCTGGTTTTCGCCCGCACCGCACGGAAGCTCGGACTCGGCTGGGAGGCGCTGCTGCCCCTGCCGCCGGCGGATTTCCGGACGGATTTCTCCCCGGAGACCTGGCGCGATGTTGAGCAGCTGCTGACGGAAGCGGAGCACGTGCGGGTGGTGAGCGAGGCGGCGCCGCGCGAGGACGCGTACCTCGATTGCGGAATGGAGACGGTCAACCACTGCGACGTGCTTCTCGCGGTCTGGGACGGCGCGCCGGCACGCGGCCGGGGCGGCACGGCGGACATCGTGATCTACGCCCGGGAACTTGGGCGGCCGATCGTGATCATCGATCCGGAGACCCTCGCCGTGCGGCGGGAGAATCTCGACCAGCTGAACGTGGGGGATCCGCATCTCGATTTCCTGAACCGCCTGCCGGCAGCCGGGGTGCCGACCGCCGATCAGGATTCCGGGCGGGCGACGGTGCGCGCGTTCCAGGCGCGCACGGACCGGGCGGCCTCGGCGAACGCCCCGCATGACAAGCGCTTGGTGGCGCTGACGATTTGGCTGCACGTGCTCGCCACCGCGCTGGCGACGGCGGGACTCGCGTTCGACCTGCACCTGGCCGCCCTGCCTTGGGGCAAGCTTTCCTGCCTGCTCGCCGCGCTGGGTTTGGCGACGCTGGTGCGTCATCGCCGGGAGCAACACGACTGGGTGCGCTGCCGGCTGGCGGCGGAAGTCTCGCGCAGCACGCTCGCCACGTGGGGAATGCCGCGCCAGCTGCGTGTACCGGGGGATTCCGGCTGGCCGGGGCTCGAGCCGCTCTGCCGCTCCCTCGACGTCCTGCAACGGCGCGCGGCGCGCGCCCATCCGGTCACGTTCGCCAGCTTCAAGGAGCATTACATCAAGGAACGCATCGACGGGCAGCTTTCGTACTTCGCGCACCAGCAGGGACGGGCGTTTCCGCAGCGGGAGCGGCTGCGCCGCGGCTTCTTCATCTGCTCGCTGCTGGCGCTGTGTTTCACGGCCGCGTACGCGTCGCACAGCCTGATGCCGGAACTTTCCGCCCCGCGCTGGGTGCAATCGTGGATCTACGCCTTCGGCCCGATCCTGCTGCCCGTGCTCGCCGCGGCGTTCATGTCCCTCGTCCACGTCAACGACCTGCACCGCCGCGTCGCCCGCTACGAGGAGCTGCGCGGCCGCCTGGAAGCCGCGCGAAAGGAGGCCAGCCACGCCCAAACCTGGGGCGCCCTCGAGCGCGTGGTCGCCCGCGTCGAGCGCGCGCTGCTGCAGGAGGTCTTCGAGTGGCACTCGCTCACCAGCCTGAGTGAGGCCCATTGAGCCCGGCCGCGGCCGGGTTGCGCGTGCTCAGCGCTTCAGCCGGCGCAACGCGGTGGTGATCGCCGCAGGGTCGCAGGCTTCCGGATTATAATCGGGCCCGAGCCATTCGCGCCATTCGCGCCCGAGCGCGGAGGCGGGGTCTCCGAGACAGGAGAGCATATCGTGAAACGCCTCCCGGCCGCCGCAATCCTCCGGCGGACCCGCGCGTTCGCCGCCCAGGCACACCGGGTAACGACCGCGCTTTTCCAGCGGACCGGCCGCCTCCACCAGCACATCGACCTCCCAGCCCTCGCCAAAGTGGTACCGGTAAGCCAGGTGATGCCCCTCCTCCAGGCCGAGATCCGAGAGCAGGAGGTCGCGGTCATCCTCGACACTGTTCTCATCCGCCGCGACCGGGTTTCCGAAACGCCGGCTGCCCAGCGTGAAGGTGTGCGTCTGGTAATCGTACCAGTCGAACGCCAGTTGGATGGCGTCGTGGAGTTGGGAAAGCCACATCGACTCCCGCACGACCAACCGCCGCCAGATGCGCGGCTCGCAACCGCTCACCTGCAGCAGCAGCGTCAACGCCCGTCCGACGGAGCGTTTTCGCCGCGCACCGCGGCCTTCATGCAGGGAAATCATAACCGAGGAAACCGCGCTCCATGCGGCCACGCAAGCGCCGGTCCGAACGGCATCAGAAGCGCCGCGCCACCGTGACGCCGACCTGCCGCGGATCGGCGCGGCTCTCATAGCGGCTTTCGGCGTAATCGGGCTCCGCGTTGCCGAAGAAGAACACCCGCTTGTCGTGACGCGAATCGAGCAGGTTGCGCGCCCACACGGAGACGTTCCATCCCCCGCGTCCGAAGCCCACGGCGGCATTGACGACCCGGAAGGCCCGGCGCGCCTCGTCGTGGTTGTTCGAATCGAACTGCGCCGCGCGTCCCGTCTGCTCGACGCGTGCAAAGAAGCCGCCGCGCGCCTCGTAACGCAGTCCAGTCGTGTACCCGTGCCGCGGTGTGTTCGCCAGCGCCCGGCCGCCGCCGACGTTGCCGTTCGTGAGCGTGAAGCGCTCGAGTTCGGAATCCATCAACGCCGCCGAGCTGTGCAGCGAAAGCTCGCGCGTGATCGAGAACGCCCCGGTCGCCTCCAACCCCGCGACGCGTGCGCCGCGACCATTCGCGGTGAAAAAGCGGTAATTGCCACCGAATCCCGCGGAGTCGCGCACCTGCGTCCGGCTTCGCTGCAGCAGAAACGCGGTGACCCCGCCCGTCAGCCGCCGCTCCAGCGCGTGACCGCGCACCCCGGCCTCCCAGTTCCAGAGGTTCTCCGTGCGATAGGTCAGCGGATCGGCGGGGGGATTGATGCGCGCGTCCACGTTGACGCCGCCCGCCTTGTAGCCGCGCGTGACTGAAGCGAACACCACACCTCGTCCCGGCAGGTCACCCTCCCAAGTGAGCTTTCCGCCCGGCAGCGTGTCCGAGAATCGCGGACGGAAGTTCGCGACCGGATCATAGGTCCCGCGCGATTTGCGGAAACGGGTGCGGGTGCCCGCGCCCTCCTGCGCCACGCGCTCGACCCGCACGCCCGCCACCAATCGGCCCGCGTAGCCCAAGGGCCAGCCGGCCTGGCCGAAGACCGAGATTTGCCGGGCGGCGTAATCCGTCACGAGCCCGCGCAGGTTGCCGGGATCCTCATTCGTGTAACGGCTGTCCTCGTCGAGTTGCGCGGCGTGGGCGCCGAGGGTCCAGCGCGCCGCGGAGCCCGCGGCCCCTCCGCGGACTCCGCCATCGAGGCGGAGTTCGGCGCTGAGTCCGCGCCGCTCGCGACCGAGATCGCTGAAGCCGGCGTACGAAGCCGCTGTCCAATCGTCGTCGTAGCTGTAGCGGGAATCGACGCGCAAAGCCGCCACGACCGCGGTGAGACGCAGGTCTGATCCGACGTCGCCCTCCCCGCGCAGGCTGCCGGCGAGCGACTTCTGCTCGTCGCGCCCGGGACGATCGCTGTACGTGAGCCGGCCGTTGTTATCCAAGGCGAACTCGTCGAAGCCATTTCGCTGATCGGCGTGCAGGAGCGCGGCCTCCCAGCGCCATCCGCCCGCGGATTGGCCGGCGAGGCGCAGGCGGGCGGACCTTTCGTCGCGGGCGTTGGTATCGCGACCAAGGGTGACATTGCGCCTAAATCCGTCGCTCACGTGGCGGTGTAGCGCGAGCCGGCCCATGAGAGTTCGCGGATCACCGCCCGCGACAAGCGGACCGCCCACCGCGATTCCCGCCTCCCGCAATCCGTCTCCACCGAGGGTTCCGTCGATCCGTCCGGAGAAAAACGGCGTCGGCCCGGCCGTGACGAGCCTCACCAGGCCGCCCGCCGCGTTCGGCCCGAAGGCGCCGGCCTGCGGTCCGCGGAGCACCTCGACCTGCTCGACGTCGAACGTCGATGCCACACCACCGAGGCCAGTGAAGTCCAAGTCATCCACCAGGAACCGCACGGCGGAGTCGGGCGTCTCGCCTTCATACTGGGAATTCTCCCCCACACCGCGGATCTGGAGGTAACGCGGGCGGGACGTGCCGCCGGTCCACGTGAGGTTGGGAACCTGGTCGACCAGGTCGCCGAAGTGACGCACTCCGTCCCGCAACGTCCCGGCGTCATAAAGGCTCACGCTCGCCGGAACGCGCTCGAGCGGCGACTCCCAGAGGTCGGCCGTCACGCGCAGGGGCGCGAGCTGGACCGCGGGGCCGGCCGGCACGGCCTGTCCGCGGAGCAGGGCCGCGGAAAAAAGCGCGGCGAAGGCGAATACGATTCGGATACGGAACGGAGTAGTGGTCATGGCGGATCGCCTGACCCGGAAGGACTGCCGCCGAAGGGGCACCGGACGCACACCCGAAGGCGCATGATCGGCGCCTGCTGTTTCCTCCGACGGCATGACCCGCACAGGTTCAAAGGGTCGAGCGGCCGGTCGCGCCGCAATCTCAGCCTTCCGCGGAAGACACCCCTACAGGCGGGACGAGGAAAACGAGGCGCTTGGTCAGCGCGCAAGCGGAAAGCCCCCAGACCGCAACCGGACAGTCGGCCAGCGGAGGGCGCGGGCGTTATAAGTCGTAGACTTCGAGCAGGGCGGAACCGCCGGAAGCGTCCGCGCTCCTCACCTGCACCGTGTAGGCCCCCGGAGGAAGCGAAAGGATCAACGCCGCGTCGCGGCTGCCCTCGTCGATCAGGCGAAACGCCCCCGCGCGATCAAAAGCATCGGTGAGGGCGTCGGCGCTGGCGCCGTTGGTTCCGCCCCAGGCGGAGTTGGTAGCGATGAGACGCGACCCTTGATAGACGGAGAGGACCGGTTGCGCGAGGGCGTCGGTCACGCCGAAGGCGGAGAGCGTCGGCCCGACAGCCCGCACGAGCACGGAGCGGTTGCTCGTGCCGCTGATCACGAAACCGCTGACCAGAGATTCTCCCCCCGCGCCGACTTTGCCGAGGGTCGAGATGTTGACGATCGCGTGGTCGCCCGCGCCCGCCGCGGAACTGCTGAAGATGTGGGTGAGTTTCCGGCCCTCGGTGGCGTGGGTGCCGAGGTAACGGCAGGCGACGCTCGTGCCACCGTTGTCGAAGACCTCGAGCACGCCGAATTGCGCGCTGCCCGGCACCACGCCGCCCGAGTAAGGACCGCCCTTGGTCGAGGGCGACTGGGTGAGGGCCGCACCGTGCATGACGGTAAGAGGCGCTCCTCCACCGGTGGCGTAATCGGAGTTGGTGCCGTCGTCGTACGCCAAGCCGTGCATGTCGCCCGAGATGATCGCGACGTTGCTGATGCGGTTGTCGCGTAGGAAATTGGCTATTTCCGTCCGCTCGGTGGCGTAGCCTCCCCAGCTGTCGTCGCCCAGCTTCGCCGGCGAAATCCACGGGTGGGTGCAGACCCACACGATCAACGGGAAGGCATTGTCACGGGCGTTGATGAGCTCCTGCTTCAGCCAAGCCTTCTGCGCGGAGCCGAGCTTGGTCTTGGTGGCGGACTCGCGAAGCGACGAAGAGACGGCGGCACTCCGCAGATCGGTCATGATGAACCGCACGCGGCCGACGGTGAACGCCTGGCCGATCGTGCCGTCGCCGGGGCCGATCGGGTAATGCGGCACCCGCTCGCGGTACGCGGCGCGCGCGGTGGCGCGGCCCGTGGCCGAGGAATCGGAATCGTTGCCCGCGTAATCGTGGTCATCCCACGTGTACGACACCGGCATGGAGCGGAACAACTGGCCCTGCACCGCATGGCCGAGGACGTTGTCGTAGTTCATCCGGTAATCCTCGGCGACGGTGCTATTGGTGTCGCTGTAGTGCAGGTCGCCCATGTGGATGAACAGGAGCGGTTTCTCGGCCACGATCGCGGGGAAGGCCCGCTGATCGGCGGCCCGGAAATCACCGCAGGACGAGAAGGCGATCTTGAACGACGCCTTGCCCAGCGGGAACGTCCGGAACTTGCCGCGGGAGGCCGGTTCGCGCCGGAGCACGCCGCCCACCTCGATCCCGTAAAAGTAATCGGTGTCCGGAACAAGGCCCTGTACCGTGAGCTTGGCGGTGTGGCCGCTTGCCGCCGCCGTCGTCACCACCGAGGAAAACGCGGCCGGGGTAAGAGATTCAGACTGACTCACCTGCAGCCGAACGCGCTGGCCGGGGGCGTTAAGGCGGATCGAGACCGTCGCGCTGGTGGGCGTAACGTTACCGGCCCAGACCCCGCCGATAAACGGCGAAGCGTCCGCCGCCGTCTGGGCGCGCAGTGAGGCGCCGAAGACGAGCAGTCCGAGGATCAGGAGGGGCCGGATCATGGGGACGGGTAACCGAGGGAGCATCCTCCCAAGTGAAACCCTCCGCAAGGTGTTTCTCCCTTTCCGGCCTATCCCTGATCCCGATGCACGCGGGAGGCGAAACCCCACCTCCCGCGGCCCGAGTTCAACGCGCGAAAGCCGCCAGCGCGCCGCGGACGTAGCCGAGGGACTCCGCGAGTCCGGTGATCGGGTTACCCGCCACCTTCTCGTACTCAAACGAGACGACCCCGTCGTACTTGATGTCGAGCAGCGCGCGGAGGACGCCGCGGATGTCGAGTCGCCCGGCCCCGACCTCGATCGGGATATCCTTCATGGCTCCCGGCACCGCCACACTGTCCTTCATGTGCACGTCGTACACGCGCGAGGCGTACTTGCGGATCGCCACGACGGCGTCCTCGCCGCCGCGCACCGTGTGGCCGACGTCGATGCAGAGCCCGACGCGGGCATCGAGGGACTTCACGGCGTCGAACGCGACCGCCGGCGTGGGGTACACCTTGTCCTCGGGCCCGTGGTTATGGATGGCGAGGCGCTGGTCATACTCCTTGGCGAGACGGGAGACGAGCGGGAGCGCGGCGACGTCGGGCTTGCACACCATGGTGGCCATGCCGGCGGCTTTCACGTTCTCGAAAGCCTGGCGGCACTTGGCCTCGTCGTTGGGCAAATTCACAACTCCGGAACCGGTGAGACGCAGCCCGGCCGCCTTGAGCTTGTCGCCGACCGCGCGGCACTCCGTGACCGGGGCGCCCTCCCAATTGCAGTGCAGGCGGAAGAGCGCGACATTGGAGATCCGCAGCACCTTCACGACGGAGATGAACTCGTCGAGAGGAAGGTTACGGAGAGAGTAGGAAGCGACGCCGAGACGGAGACCGTTCTCGCGGCCATCGGGGAAAGACGCGTAGGTCGGCAGCGCGGCCTCAGGGGCCTTCTGCTTTTTCTCGGCGGCGACGGCGGACCCGATGACGGGAACGACCAACGCGCCAAGGGCGGCGGTGCGGAGAACTTCGCGGCGGGTGACGTTGTGAGCGGGGGTGTTCATGATGGGAGAAAAGTTCACGCGTGAGCCAAGGAGAGGGAACGCCCTCCGCCAGCGCGCGTCGAAGCGGCGAAGCGCCGCAGGTACTTGAGAGCGACCTCGAACTCATGCGGCACGGGCGCGGTAAGGGTGACTCGCTCGCGCGAAGCGGGATGCGTGAAGGTCAACGCGCTCGCATGGAGCGCGAGCCGGCCGATGAAGGGCTTCTCATCCTCGCGACCCTTGTAGCCGCGCTTGAGATCGGAAAGCCGCAGCGCGATGCCGGGGTCCCCGTAGAAGGGATCGTAAAGGATCGGGGCTCCCACCGCGGCGAGGTGGAGACGCAATTGGTGCGTGCGCCCGGTCAAGGGCTCGCACTCCACCCAGGCGTAGCCGGCCGGAGCGGCGTCGCGGTCGCGCGGCGACCCCGCGCTGAAACGCTCGAGGGTGCGGAACCGGGTGACGCAGGCCTTGCCACCGCGTCCCTTAAAGATCCGCATCCGCCCGGGCTGGCGCTCATCCTCGCCCAGCGCGAGCTCCACCGTGAACTCATCCGGTAATCCGCCCTGCTCATCCCGCACGGGCTCCGCGACCTTCATCTCCCGGCCGGGCGGAAGCACGGCGACGAGCGCGTGATAAATCTTCCCGACCGTCTTCGATTGGAACTGGCCCGAAAGAAAATCCAGCCCGGGCTTCGTCTTCGCGCACAGCAGCACGCCACTGGTGTCGGCGTCCAGCCGGTGCACGTTGGCCACACTACGTCCGAGGCGCGGGTCGGCGTGCACCATGCCCATGAGGTTAGCGCGGGTTTTGTCCCATCGATCCGGCGCGACGAGGAGGCCGCTCGGCTTGTCGAAGGCGAGCACCTCCGCGTCCTCGTGGATGATCTGGGGCAGCGGCATCGACGGGAACGTTGGGACCGGACACGCCGCGCGCAAACCCGGAGCGCGCCACCGCGACGGTAATTCGCTTGCGACTCTCCGTGCGCGGGCCTCGCCTATTCTCGTCCCCGCGCCGCCATGCCCGTCCGGCCCAAGTTTCTCCATGTCCTCGGCCTCGGCTTGCGCACCGCCGGCGTCGAGTGGCGTTTGCGT
>JBEGJD010000148.1:0-5487 GCA_041184765.1 Verrucomicrobiota bacterium
GCGCGCACGCCGAAGCGGATCATCAGTTTCGAGGCGAGACGGGTGTCGGCCTGCCAGTAGCCCGCGTTGATGGTCTGCACGAAGTGACGCCGCTGGGCGTACATCGCGTTGTAGAAGTTCTCCGGCGTGGCGGTGCGGACGAAGAGATCGGGCCGCGTGGCGAAAAGCTTGGCGACCTCGGTGCGGCTCACGCGCGGCGGCATGCCCTGCGTGCCGTTGATGTTGAACACGGTGAGCGAGTTCGAGGTACCCATGTCGAACGGATGCTGGGAGATGAACTCCGGCCCGACGTTCGCCCAGTTGCCGTAGGCGGTGTTGATGATGGCGCCGGTGTTGGGGTTCACGGAAACCGTGTTACCGCCGGGCCCGATGTAGGACCAGATGTCGAGGTCGCTGTAGGTGTTGTTCTTCCGGGTCTCCTCGTCCCACTTGCCGCCAAACTTCATGACCGTGGGGAAGCGCTCCAGGAACGGCACGACCCAGCGCGCATTGACGGTGCCGGTCCACTTCTCGGTGATCCAGGTGCGGTTGTCGTTGTTCACGCGCGTGCCGCCGGCGCGGCTGTCGGCGTAGTTCCAGTTGCGCAGGTCATACCAGTCCGGTCCCGAGGTCTGCCGGATCGTCCATTCCCACGAGTTCACGTTGGGACGCGTCGCGATCCAGCCCGAGGGCACGCGGCCGTCCTCGGAGTTGGAGAAGCCGCGCTCGAGCGACTCGTAATTATTCTTCGCGTAGGAGAACGCGAACGCGCCATCGACCACCCAGTTGCCCGACTTGTACTCGAAGCGGGGAGCGAACTGGCGGTTGTAGGAGAGCTTGGAGGAGGAGCCGCCGCCGTTGTTGACCGTCGCGACGTTGGCCGTGGCCGTGCGGTCGGCGATCACGGTGAGCAGTCCGTCGCCGCCGATGGAAGGACGGCCGTTGGCGACGTTCGCGTTGTCGTTGGCGCCGACGAAGTCGAAGCTCCGGTTCCAAAAGTGGCCCTCGAAATAGGAGTAGCTCATGTTCAGCGAGACCACGAGCTTCGGCGTGGCCTTCCAGTCGGCCGTGAGCAGGAGGGCGTCCTTGATGATGAACTTCGGACCGTCACCGAAGGTGATCTGGCGGACGACCATCGGGCGGCTGTCGGCACCCGTCGCGCCGACCGGCGCACGGCTGTAGTTGACCGTCTCCGAGATCTGCTCGGTGAACGAGTTGGCGTGGCTGGCGCTGAGCAGGATGCCGAACTTCTGGTCGGCAAATGACTCGGCGTAGGCGAGCTGCCAGTTGGGGTGCCACTTGTACGACATCAGGTTCTCGCGTCCGTCCTGGATGCCCGGGGTCTTGCGCAGCGTGAACTCCTCGCCGTTGAAGTTGAGTGAATAGTTGTAGTTGAAAACGCGTCCCTTGCGGTCGAACGCGCGCTTCGACTTCATGTTGACCGTGCCGGCCGGCGAATCGGCGTCGTTCTCGGGGCTGGCGGTGCGGTTGATCTCGATGGAGTCGACCGACGTGATGGAGAAGCCCTCGAAGCTGGTGGCGCGGGAGGCGGAGCCGCCGCCGCGGTTGGCGTCAGCGCTCGCGGTACGCATGCCGTCGAAGGCAACGCCCACATACTGGCCGTCCATCCCGCCAAGACGGGGACCGCGGGGCTCGGACTCGACGTAGTCGAGGTCGACACCGGGCAGGTACTTCAGGAACTCGCCGACGTTACCGTCGGTGACCTCACCGAAGATGTCCGAGGACACCGACGTGATGATGTTCATGTCGCGGCGCTGCGCCATGATGGCCTTGGAGTTACCCTCGCGCGCGGAGGAGACGCTGAATGCCTCCATCTTGAGCACGCCGTCCTTGGACGTGCCGACCGGAGCAGCGGAAGTGCTGGTGAGGTTGATCTCGCGGGCGGCCACCTGGCCGGCGGTGACGGTGAAGGAATCCTTCACCGTGTTGTAGCCGGCGAAGTTCACCGTGATGGAGGCCGGACCGGCGGGCACGCCGAGGAGGGTGAATGAGCCGTCGTTGGCCGAGTAGACCACCTGGCCGGAGCCATCGAGACGCACCTCGGCGTCACGGACGTACTCGCCAGTGGCGGGGTTGAAGACACGTCCTTGGACGGTACCGGTGCCTTGCGCCCAGGCGGGCAGACAGAAGGCAATCCAGCCAAGGAGCAGCAGGCTGAGTTTGGCCCAGCTAAGGGCGGTTTGCGGGGGTTTGGTGTTCATGCGAGAGGCACTTCCCGAAAGCCGTCGGCAAGCCGACGGGCTCGAGGGGTGAGGAAACGTTCTCCCGTGGAAAAGGAGATGGGGGATTCCAAACGCGTACCAAGGTACGGTACGCGCCTCGCAAGTCATTGTTACCACGCCGAACGGCTCCCGAGACCGGACGCAGGGGTCCGTTCAGCGCCCAGCCACCAACCGAAACCGCCCATTGCGGCTGTATCCGAGCGCCAGCCTCGGCCACATCCGACGCCACCGCGAAGGGCGCGCTCCGCCTCGGTCCTGATCGCGCACCCTCGCCTCTAGCCCCTCGCCTTCTAGAACATCCCCTTCAGGCCGAAGACCCAGTTGGCTCCATATTCCTGCAGCTGACGCAGGGCCCGTTGCTCTCCCTCCACGACGCCCGGGGGTGTGTGGTACCAGAGGACGGGTTTACCGGTGATATTGCGGATCTGGGTGTAAAGGGTGATGCGCGGGTTGACCCGCCAGTTGAGCGAAACGTCGAACTGGGTGATCTCGCCCTGATACTGGCCATAGGTGGTGCTGTCGGGCGTGTCGGGGCGCCAGACCATGCCGATCGAGCCATTGAAGCGTTTGTAAGCGTAGCCGAGGCGGGACGACACACGGTAGGGCGCGAGGTTGGCGCGGCGGCGGTCCGCGTAGGCGCGCGAGTACGCGACGTTAAAGTTCAGGCCGCGAAGGTACTCGCCCGGGAGGAACCCGAGGGTCTGGTTGTAAGCCAGGTCCATCGAGCGGAAGGTTTGCTCCTCCGCGCTGTTGATCGTCGTGCGGAAGGTGTAGGGTGCGAAGTCGGGGTCATCGACGCCGAATTCATCCGCCGTGAAGTCGTAGGTCTGGCGGAAGTTCGTGGCCTTCACCTGGGTGAGATCGAGCGTGAGTTGGCCCGGCGAGCGGCCGCGGAAGTAGTACGCGAGGCGCGACTGGAACTTCTTGTGGTACTCGGGCAGAAGGGCGGCGTTGGGCGCGGAGACGCGGAGGTTGACCTCGTCGATTCCCCAGACGCCGGTGATGCTGTCGATCGGCGGCCGCGAGATCGACTTGTTGTAGCCGATCTGGAACTCGAGGTCCGGCAGGAAGTAGTACTTGAACATCACCGACGGGAAATAATTCCGGTACACCGACGACCGCGTGACGCGCGGGTTGTGGGTGTACTGGTAGATCATGCCCGGCAACGTGAGGGCGCGCCCGCCGTTGGTGCCGGGAGCGTTGACCGCGTAGCCGGCGGCCAGCACCTGCGCACGCGTGAGCGGATCGAATTCGCGCACGTCGTTCTGAGTCTCCTCCATGCGCACGCCGCCCAAAAGGGTGAGCTTCGGCGTGATCCGCACCGTCGCCTGCGCATAGCCTGAGGTCACCGTCTGCTTGAAGTCGCGCGGGTTGGCGAAGAACGCGGTGTAGTAGTTCTCCGGCGTGCCCATGTGCGTGAAATACTCGGGCTTGCTGCGGAAAAGCCGCGCGATGCTTTGCCGGTTCGCGCGCTGCGGCATGCCCTGCACGCCGTTCACGTTAAAGACGGTGAGGCCGTTGGTCGTGCCTAGGTCGAACGGATGCGGCGAGATGAAGTCACTCCCGAGGTTGGCCCAATTGCCCCACGCGGTGTTGATGTTGGCGCCGTTCGTCGGGCTGACGGCCACCGTGTTGCCACCCGGTCCGGTGTAGGACCAGATGTCCCAGTCGCTCACGATGTTGTTGTTGCGCGCCTCCTCGGCGACCTTGCCGCCGAACTTGAGGGACGTCGGGAACCGCTCGAGGAACGGCACCGCCCAGCGGGCGTTGAGCGACGCGCTTTGAATCTCAGTGATCCAGGTGCGGTTGTCGTTGTTCACCCGCGTGCCGCCGGAGCGGTTGTTGGTGTCGGTGAAGCTGGCCAGCTGGAACCAATCCGGGCCGGAGGTTTGCCGGATCGTCCACTCCCAGGAGCCCGGATGCGGACGCGTGGCGGTAAAGCCGGCTTGGGCGCTGCCGCCCTCGCTGTTGCTGAATCCGCGCTCGAGCGACTCGTAGTTGTTCACCGACCGCGAGTAGCCGAGGGAACCGTCGATGACCCAACGGTTGGTCTTGTACTCGAAGCGCGGCGAGAAGGTGCGGGTGTAGGTGAGCTTGGCGGAGGTGCCGCCGCCGTTGTTGAGCTGGGCGGCGTTCGCCGTGCCCTCGCGCCGCGCGATCAGGTGCATCATGCCGTCGCCGCCGACCGAGCTGCGGCCGTTGTTCACGTTCGCGTTGTCGTTCGCCGCGACGAAGGTGAAATTGCGGTTCCAGAACTCGCCTTCGGTGTACGTGTAGATGCCGGTGAGCGAGACCACGAGGTTGGGCGTGACCTTCCAGTCGGCCGTCAAGGTCATCGCGTCCTTCAGGATCGTCTTGTTGCCGTCCTTGAAGTCGATCTGGCGAACGACCATCGGGCGCGGGTCGGCCGCCGTCGGGGAGCGGTTGTAGCTGTTGTTGACCACGTATTGCTCCGTGTAGGAGTGCGCGTGGCTGGCGGAGAGCAGGATGCCGAAGCGCTGGTTCAGGAACGACTCCGCGTAATCGAACGAGTAGTTCGGCTTCCACTTGTAGGAGGTGCCGTCGCGCGGGCCGGCCGTCTTCTTCCAGGTGAACTCCTCCGCGTTGAAATTCAGGCTCGTGTTGTACGCCAGCGTGCGGCCCTTGCGGTCGAACGCGCGCTTGGTGCGCATGTTGATCGTGCCCGCCGGGCTGTCGGCATCGGAGTCCGGCGCCGTGGTCCGGTTGATCTCGATGGACTCGATGGCGGTGATCGAAAAGCCCTCGAAGGAGGTTGCGCGGGAGTTGGTGCCGCCGCCGCGGTTGGCGTCGGCGCTGGCCGATCGGATGCCGTCGAACGACACGCCCACGTACTGCGAGTCCATGCCGCCGAGGCGCGGGCCGCGGGCCTCGGACTCCACGTAGTCGAGGTCGACGCCCGGAAGATACTTGAGGAACTCGCCGACGTTACCGTCGGTCACGTCGCCGAAGATGTCGGACGCCACCGAGGTGGTGATGCTCATCGAGCGGCGCTGGGCCATGATGGCCTTGGCGTTGCCCTCGCGTTCGCTGGAGACGGTGAAGGCCTGCAGTTGCACGGTGCCGCCGGTTGGAGCCGCCGCCGTGCTGGTGAGGTTGATCTCGCGCACCGCGGTCTGACCGGCGACGACGGTGAAGGACTCCTTCACCGTATTGTAGCCGGTGTAATTGACGGTGATGGAGGCGGGGCCGGCCGCGACGCCGGAGAATGAGAACGCGCCGTCGTTTTCCGAGTACGTCACCTGGT
>JBEGJD010000149.1:0-3675 GCA_041184765.1 Verrucomicrobiota bacterium
GCTCGGCGACGGCTTGATGCTCGGCGCGGTTGCCATCTGCGGCCTCGGCTATGCGGAAGGGGCGACCTTGGCGCGCCGGCTCGGCGGTTGGCAGGTCATCTCGTGGGCGCTCGTGCTGTCACTGCCGGCGATGATCCCGCTCGCCCTTCTGCTGCGGCCTGCGGATTTCACGGGCATCACGGGACCGGCCTGGATCGGTCTCGGGTACGTTTCCCTGTTCAGTATGCTGATCGGCTTCATTTTCTGGTACCGCGGCCTCGCGCGCGGAGGGACCGCGGCGGTCGGCCAACTGCAATTGCTGCAGCCGTTCCTCGGGCTAGTATTGGCGGCGACGCTGCTCCGCGAAACCGTCACCCCGCTCATGCTCGCGACCACCCTCGTGGTGATCCTCTGCGTGGCCGGAGCGAGGCGCTTCGCGACGTGAACTGCCGGCCGGGCCGCGCCGCGAAAGCAGCCGGACGAAGGCCGCAAATTAGCGGCGCGCTCCCGGCTCGGTTGCACGTTTCGTCCTGACCCCTTCGCCCGCCCCGTCGCGGGTCAGCGCTCGATTTCCAGCGAAAGGAGGAACTCGCGGCCGGGTTGGCGTCCGTAGTTGCGCGGCTTCCCGTCGAGGAAGGTGCGGGTGACGAAGAGCCGCTGGGTGTTGAACACGTTGTTCGCGTTGAGCTGCAGACGGCACGCGGTCCCGTAGGCGCCGCGGAAACGGTAGTTGGTCATCAAGCCGGTGAGGACGTAGCCCTTGGAGAGGTACGGGTTATCGCGGTCGGAGCGCGTCTTGCCCCGCGCGTCGATGTAAGTCGGGAAACCGAGGACGGAGGGGCCGCGGTAGCGGAAGTTCGCACTCACGGAGACGCCCTTGAGCCGGCCCGTGGAGAAGCTCTGGGTGGCGACGAGACTGGAGCGCCAGGTCTGCGTGTTGCCGCCCTGCTCGCCGAGACTGGCCTGGATATCCTCAAGCGGGTACTGGATCAGCTGGACGTAGGCGGCCTCGACCGAACGGGTGGCATCGTAGGGCGCGGTGGTCCAGTTGCCGCCGATGGCGCGCCACGTGGAGAGTTTGGCGGAGATGTAATCGTACCACGGCTGCGTCGAAAGGTCGTCGAGCTCGGTGCGCGTCCGGCCTAGGTTCCAGAAGAGTCGAAAGTCGCGCGTGGGGTTGAACGTGAGCTCGGTCTCGATGCCCTTGCTGTTGCGGTCGCCGGGCAGGCGGAAGGAGGCGAGAACGGGCCGGATCGCCTCGGCGAAAAGCGGGTTGATCGGGTAGCGGGGATCGTTGCGGGCGAGCTGCTGCTCGAAATTGATCAGGTTCTGGCGAAGCCCGGCGTCGCCGAGGCTGATGTTCCGGTTGAGCGAGTTGAACAGGTTGACCTTCAGATTGAGCCGGTCCTCGAACAGGCGGAGCCGCACGCTGTACTCGTGGGACTCGCCGTAGCCGGGCTCGAGGACCTTGCCGTTCACATCGGTGACCACGTTGACCTCGTTGAGCGAAGCGTTGCGCGAGTAGTCGTAGCCGAGGGAAACCACGCGGCCGGCGCGGCCGGGCGGGCGGACAACGAAGCCGTAGTTGAAGCGCGTGGCGGTGCGGTAGGGGGTCCAGATGGAGGCGGGTTCCTTTTTCCGGAAGTCGGTATAGGCACGGAAGCCGGTGCCCAGCGGATTCGCGGCGGTGGGCGGGCCGTCGGACAGCACCGGGAGGAAGGCGCCGAAGTCGGAGTTGCGCACGCGGTCGTAGCGGAGGCCCAGGTTGGCGACGACGTGGTTCCAGAGGAACCGGCTGGACGTGGAGGCGGCGAGGGAGCCGCGCTGGAGGTGGTTGGCGGAGGGAGAAGTGCCGACGCCGCCGACGGGGTTCTCGTAGGCGGTGACACCGAAGCGCTCCCCCGCGGCGGTGGTGAAGTACATCGTCTCCATCAGGTCGCCGTAGGAGCGCAGGCCCTGGATGCCGTAATCGTGCGGGTTGGTGGTGGCCCCGAAGGGGGGCAGGTACTGCCGCAGGTAGAAGACGCGCTCGACGCTGAGCGGGTTGTCGCGGGCGGCGGCCGAAAGGAAACTCGGCTTGCCGATGATCAGGTTGCGCAGCTGGGCGAGCGTGTAGGTGGCGGAGTCCTCGTAGCTCCCGAACACCGCGAGCTGGTGACGCCCGAGGAAGCGCGTCCAGCCGGCGTTCCGGGTGAAGTCCTGGTCGTGGGTCGCGACGGCCCGGTACTGGTAAAGGTAGAAATCGGCCCAATTACCCTGCCCCGGCGAGTTGTTGGACTCCAGGTAGGGCCGGCCGTAGAGCGGGTTGGGCGTGACGCCGTCGGGGAGGTACCGGTTGATGTCGACGAGCACGTCGTTCTGGTTGTTGGCGAACAGCTGGGCGGTCTGGTTGCGGTAGTACTCGTACGAGGCGGCCAGCTCGAGGAAGGTGCGGTCGGTCAGTCGCTGCTCGATGGTCGCGGTGACGTTGCGACTGCGGCGGAAGTTGAGTCGGGACCACCCCGCGGTGCTGGTGAAGAGGGGCAGACCGGGATCGAGAAGCGTCTGGGTGCCGGGGGCGGAACCGGCGCCGTCGTTGATGTTCACGAACACCGTGTTGCGCACGTCCTGGAACTGCGTGAAGCCCGGGACGGAGTTGGGCGGCAGCACGTACAGCAGCGGCTTGGTGCTGAAGCCGTAGGCACGGGAGGTGAGGCCGTCGGCGAGCAGGAACGACGGCGCGGCGGGCCGGCCGGCGACCGGCGCGGTCGCGGCGAGATTGGCGTAGCTCTGCGGGTTGCCCGCGAGTTTCGAGGCCAGCCAGAACATGTAGCCGTTGTCCCGCGGCAGGGTGGTGCTGGGCCGGGCATCGCGGCGGTGGACGTACTCGCCCTCGAGACGCACCGTCGTGCCGCGGAAGGGCTGCCAGGTGAGCGCGGCGAACGCGCGACGGTTCTCCTCGTAGCCGGGCTGGATGAAGAACTCCTTGTTCTCGCGCAGCGTCGCGAGCCGCAGGGCGAGGCGGCCGGGCCGCAGCACCTGGCTCACATCGAGGGCGGTCCGCTCCGAACCGTAACTGTCGATCCGCAACTGCACGCGCTGGCGGTTGCGCGACAGGTTCGCGCGGATGGTCGTGTTCTCCGCCGTGCCGGCCGATCCGCCCAACCCGAACTGCACCGCGTTGGCGCCGCTCACGATGCTGAACCGCTCCGAGTTGTAGGAGTCGGACTCGATGGTCGTTCGGAAGTAATTGCGCGTCCGGTCGAGACTGCCGAGCCCGCGCGAGTTCACGGAGTCGTCGGCGTTGTTGCGCGAGCCGGGCCGGTTGTCGGCGGTCGCGCTCACGTTGTCGAAGTAGGTCTGGGTGGTCGCGGAAAAGAGAAAGGCCTCGTCGGTCGTGGTCGCGCCGATGTCGCGGAGGAATTCCTGGGTGAACACCTGCACCTGGCCGGCGACATCCGCGAGATCGATGCGCCCGCGACCGCCCTGCAGGATCGCGGTGGATTGGTAGCCGCGCTCCGACTCCGCCCCGACCTCGAACGGGGACAGGAGGAGCGGCTCGTCCCGGCGGGAGGCCTCCGGCGGCGCGGAAACCTGGGGCGCGTTCTGGGCAGCCAGCGTGGTGGCTAGGAAAAGGAAACCAAGGAGAGGACGAGGGTTTGGCACGGGTATGCGCCAAGGCACGACGGGAAGCCCGCCGCGAAAGTTACCAGCCCG
>JBEGJD010000150.1:0-4737 GCA_041184765.1 Verrucomicrobiota bacterium
TCGGCCCGTGCGGAAAAACCACGGCCGGTGTCTTGAGTCGCCGCCACAGCGCCGCGGGCGTGGCGCTCTCCGGAGAGAGAGCAGGCTCCCACTTCAGACTTGCCGCGTGGCCGTGGAAATCCCCACGCGCGATGTGCAGCAACCCCGTCGAGGCCTTGTAGTCGCCCTGGTTGTCGGTGGCGAAAAGCTCACCGCCGGGGCTGAACGCGAGGCCGTTGGCCTGACGAAATCCGCTCGCCCAGGGCTCAAACGAGCCGTCCACACCCAGCCGCAAGATCCAGCCGCGCCACGGGGTTTCCGAATTATGCCCGGTCGTTTCGCCGTTGAACGAAAAGTCCCGCCGGCCGCGCACGGGGAGATTCGGATAGGCCAATTTCTGTGCGGCGTCGCTCGAGGTCGTGGAGTCCAGCGACGGGGCGACGAAAACATTGCCCGCGGCATCCCGCGCCGGACCGAAGAGAAACTCGTGGTAGTTGATCGACTGACCCCAACGCCCGCTGATCGCCTCGAAGGTCTCAGCGCGACCATCACCATCGGCGTCGGTCATGCGGAGAAGCTCCGGCCGGTGCGCAACGAGGATCACTCGTTCGGATTCCGCGATGAGCCCCATGGGTTCATCGAGGCCACCCGCGAACAGCCGCCACGCCGCGGGTTCGCCCGAGCGCCGCAACCAAATCTCGCCGAGGCGCGTCGCCACAACCGCTGAGCCCCCGGGTGTGAACGCCACCGCCGCGATGCCACCGCGCAACTCCGCGGGTAGGGTTACGTTCTCGATGACGTAGCCGGACCGCGCCGCTGAAGTGACGAGCGCGACCAGCCAAGCGACGACAATCGGGCGCAGCTTCATGGCGCGGGTTTCCCCAGCGGAATCTCCAGCGTGATCCTTCCGTCCGCGTCCGGCGCGAGTCGCTCGGGCGGACGCCCGTCGACCACCCGCCACCAGCGGGCGTCGTTTCCGACGGGAAAGTGAATCACTCGTATCAGCGTGCCACCGCCAGATTTCACCCGCACCTCCTCGTGTACGGCCACCCCGTCCAGGGTGTAGCGGAACTCGATCGCGTCTTCACGCAGCGTGTAGCCGGTGAAAACGGTCTCCGGAACCTTTGCGGGATCGCCGCGGCGCAGCGGAGCGACGCCCTCCTCGCGGTGCAACAACGGGCCTTCGAGCACCGCGGGCTTGATGAACTTTCCCGGCCCCGGGCGCATCGGCGCAAGGTCGAGGAACCCGCCCGTCCACACGTAGCTCACGCCGCAACGCACAGGATCGAAGCAGAAGTTCACGCCGCCCGGCAGGGCGATGGCGAAGCTGCTCGGTGCCGCGCCATGCGGCAGGTAGCCGCGCTCCACCCGCACGTCCGCGTGCGCGCACGCGGCGAGGCACGCCAACAGGAAGGCAGCACGCCCGCGGGAGGGTGTCATTTCCGCGTCGTGATGAAGACGAACGCCCCGAGTTTCGAGGCGGTCAGAACATCGGGCGCCCCGTCACCATTCACGTCGGTCGCGACAACCTGGGTGCCGAGCCCCGAAGCGTCGTCGATCAACCGGGGAACATAGCGCGCCCCTCCCGGCGCCGCGGCGTCGCGACGGAGGAGAAACGCGTAATTGACGGGGGTGGCCATCGGTTCGACGTCGCCCTTCGGGCCGTGCGCCCAGCGGCGTTTGCCCGTCACAATGTCAGGCAGGCCGTCGCCATCGAGGTCCGCCAGCGTAAGCGCGTGTGGCTGGGAGAAAGCCACGCCGAAGCGCGCCTCCTCCTCGCGGTTACCCATGATGCGTTGCTCCCGGAAGGAAATCGCGCCGGCGGCACCGCGCGTCTGTTCGAACCACGACAGGCCCCAGCCGTGCGCGTTCTTCGCCGTGATCACGTCGTTGCGGCCGTCACCGTTCACATCTGCCACGAGGATCTGAGCGCCGCCGCGGTCGTCGCTGAAGACGAAGGGATGTTTGCGCCACGGCGTCCCGGGAGGAGCCGATTTCGGCGGCTGTTCCCACCAGCCTTCGTTGAGCACAAGATCGGCGCGCCCGTCGCCGTTGATATCTCCCACGCCCTCGCCGTGGTAGTAATGGTTGTATTCGCCGGGCTCCGTGACCGCGACGAATCGCCACGGTTTCGTCGGCGCCGACCAATCGGGCGCGTACCACCCCCATTGCTTGAGCTTGTCGGAGGCCGCGGTGCCCGAGATCGCCAGAATCTCCGGCCGGCCGTCGCCATCGATATCGAGGAATTGCGGCGCTTCGCCGAACACGCGGGGCGAAACCAAATGCCGGCGCCAGCGGGCATCGGGCCGCCGCGCCGCCTCCGGTCCCGGATTCTCGTACCAGAAGGCCTCGTGAAACAGGACGCGCCCGAGCACCAAAAGGTCGATGTGCCCGTCGCCGTTGAAGTCGTACGGGAACGTGAACATCGAGTTTGTCGGCTTCTCCTCCAACGGCTGCGGCACCGGCTCGTAAAAAGCGTGCCGCGTTGTGAAGGCCGGTCCCGCGTACCAGTAGGGTCCGGCGATCACGTCCACGTGGCCGTCACCATCGATGTCGGCCGCGTTGATCCCGTCGCAGATGTACTCCGCGGTGAGCGTGATCTTCCGGAACGCAACGTCACGCGGTTCGTCCGCACCCTGCAACGGGACGGCTGCCAGCACCACCAACAGCCGAAGCTTTCGGAAAGCGCTCACGGCTGCGCCGCTTTCTTCTTGGCGCGCCGCTTGGGAGCACCGGGTTCATCGCCATCGTGGTCGAGATGCTGCCCGCCCCAGAGCGGCTTCACGTTCGCGGCGTTCCAGGCGTCCCACTTCGCCTGCAACTCGCGCACCTTCTCCGGCATCGCGGCCGCGAGGTCGCGTGTTTCACCGAGGTCGGTGGCGAGGTTGTAGAGTCTCAGCGCGCTGGGCGGCTGGTTGCGCGCGCCGGTCAGCGTGTCGGCGTTGCCGTCGTAACGCACCAGTTTGAAGTCGCCGGCGCGGACCGCCATCTGCTGGCCGAACCGCCAGTAGAGCGCGTCGTGCGGCGCGACTTTCTTTTCTCCGGCGAGAAATGGCAGGAGATCGACGCCTTCCAGTCGTCGGTCCGCCGCGGCGTCCAGCCCGGCGGCGGTGAGCGCGGTCGCGGTGAGATCGAGTTGGATCACCGGCGATTCGTAGACGCCCGGCTTCAACCGGCCGGGCCAGGAGACGAGAAAGGGCACGCGGATACCGCCCTCGAGCGTTGTGCGCTTGGAGCCGCGCAAGGGGGAGTTGACGGAGGCGTTGACCGTGACTCCGGGCATGGCGGGACCGCCGTTGTCGCTGATGAAACAAACCAGGGTGTTCCGCTCCTGCCCGGTCTCGCGCAGCCGCCGCAGGACGAGGCCGATGTTGTCGTCCATCGCGGACATCATCGCCGCATACGCGCGGCGCTTGGGGTCGGTGATGGTCGCGAACTTCGCGAGGCGCTCCTTGGTCGCATCCATCGGCGTGTGGACGGCGTTGAAGGCGAGATAGAGAAACCAAGGCCGCTCGCGGTTCCGCGCAATGAACGCGGAGGCTTCGCGACCGAAGGCATCGGTCGTGTAGTCCAGTTCCTTGATCTGCTCGGTGCCGCGGAGCATCCCGGTGGTGTTGAAGTAACTGTGGGCGCCGCCGAGGAATCCAAAGAACTCGTCGAAGCCACGGCGTTGGGGCTGGAGGTCGGCGCGGGAGCCGAGGTGCCATTTCCCGACGAGCGCGGTCGTGTAGCCGGCGGCCTTCAATCGGTTGGCGATCGTCGTCTCCGCGGGCGGAAGACCCTCGCCGCTTCCACCGGGATTGAACTCATGTCCGAACCGCGTCTGGTAGCGGCCCGTCAGCAGTCCGGCGCGCGTGGGCGAGCAATACGGACCCGAGACGTAGCCGCTGGTGAAGCGCACGCCGGACGCAGCAAGCGCGTCGAGGTTTGGCGTCGGGATGTCGCGGCAACCGTGGAAACCGACGTCGGCGTAGCCCATGTCGTCGCCGACGATGAACAGGATGTTGGGCCGGGCGGCGTCGGCGGCGGAGAGCACGCCGGCGGAGAGGAACGCGGCCGCGGCCGCACGGAGGAACAGGGGGGTTCGCATGGGGGACAATCGGGGGGACGGGTTATCGCGGGAGCAGACGTCGGGTCGACGCCCAAAGATTCATGTTTCCACGTAAGGCCGCTCCCCGAGCCGCGAGCCCCTTGCGTCCACGCCACGGCGCCACCACGTTCCCAACAGCCCCATGACCCCGCTGCTTCCATCCACCCGTCGCTCGTTTCTCGGCACAACCTCGCTCGCGGCCGCCGCCCTCACCCTCGGCCGACGTCTCCCCGCCGCCGGGACGGCGCCGGAACGCAAGCTCGGCATCGCGCTCTGCGGCTTAGGCAATTACGCGACCGGCCAGCTCGCCCCCGCGCTGCGCCGCACGCGCCACTGCGAGTTGCGCGGCGTGGTCACCGGTTCCCCCGAGAAGGGGCGGAAGTGGGCCCGGGACTTCGGCTTCCCCGAGAGCCACGTATATTCCTACGCCACGATGTCGCGCCTGATCGATAACCCGGCGATCGACATCGTTTATGTCGTCACCCCGAACTCGTTGCACCCGGAGCACACGATCGCCGCGGCGTGGGCCGGGAAGCACGTGATCTGTGAGAAGCCGCTCGCCAACTCCGTTTCCGAGTGTAACGCGATGCTCGCCGCCTGCCGCGCCAACCGCGTGAAGTTGTCGGTGGGCTACCGGCTGCAATTCGAGCCTAATTACCGTGAGCTGA
>JBEGJD010000151.1:0-3802 GCA_041184765.1 Verrucomicrobiota bacterium
TCGCGTCCGAGCATAGCCGCGAGCGCCAGCCCTCCCAGACCGCCACCGGAACTCCAAAGAAACTCCCGGCGGGTCGGGGGCCGCGGGGGCGCCGCGCGATGGTACGGGGAGTCGTTGATCATGGTCCGTCGCGCCGCGCGTTCAGTCGATGAAGAGAAACTCGTTCAAGTTGAGCAACACGCGGCAAAGCGCCGGCAGACCGTGCGTGCGCGCAAACTCCCCGAGTTGCGCCGCCTCTCCGGCCGACGGCGCGCGTCCGAGTGCCAGCCGGTGAGCACGCGCAACTTGCGCCGCGAGATCGTTCGACTCCGCCGCCACGCGCGCCGCGAAATGCCGCGCCTGCGTGAGCATGAACCCGTTGTTCAGCAGCGCCAGCGCCTGCAACGGAGACAGACTCTCGCTGCGTCGATCGACGCGCATCGAGGGGTCGGCGCAGTCAAGCGAGGTCATCCAAGGCTGCGTCTGCGAGCGTACGATGAAACGGTAGATCGATCGCCGGAACGTCGCGGCGTCCTCCGGGTCAGCCTTCGCGTAAACGTAGTGCGGCGAGTGCTCGGGACGCTCGATCACGAAATCCTGCCAACCGGGGCCACCCATGCTCAGATCCAGCCGGCCACTCACCGCCAGCACGGCGTCGCGGACCGCCTCGGCCTCGAGCCGGCGCCGGTTCTGCCGCCAGAGGAGCGCGTTGCCGGAGTCGATCGCCGCGCCGGCGGGATCCCCCGAAGAGGACTGGCGGTACGTTTCGCTCGTTACGATCAAGCGATGCAGCGCCTTCCATGAACCACCGCCGTCACGGAATTCCGCCGCCAGCCAGTCGAGCAACTCGGGATGCGAGGGCAGGCCGCCGTTGCGGCCGAAATCATTGGGCGTCTCAACCAACCCGCGACCAAAGTGGTACTGCCAAATGCGGTTCACGATGCTGCGCCACGGGAGCGGGTTGCGCGGATCGGTCAGCCAGCGCGCGAGTGCGGTGCGGCGCTCCCCTTCGGGCGCGTCTTCCGGCAGCTCGAAAAGCGCGGGCGCGAACGTGAGCGCGGAAAGCGCACCCGGGCCGAGCAAACGACCGGGCTGGGTGACCTGCCCGCGGCCGAGAAAATGAATCGGCCGCGGACGGCCTCCCGAAGGCCCGGTTCCCGTGAAGCTCCCCGTTCCCCGGTGGATGCCG
The DNA here is from genome assembly GCA_041184765.1 of Verrucomicrobiota bacterium. GTDB lineage: Bacteria > Verrucomicrobiota > Verrucomicrobiia > Opitutales > Opitutaceae > ER46. The sequence continues at coordinate 1,169 of JBEGJD010000151.1, forward strand.
CCCGCGTATACGAGGTCCGGCTTGGGCAAGGCGGATAGGTCAGCCGTCAGGCGCCGCGCCTCATGACGCAATTCCTCCCGCCGTATGCGGACCGGGCGATCGGCCGACGCCAACAAGAGTTCCTCCCGCCGCGTCTCGAGTTCCGCTTTCTCCGCCGCGGTCGGACCGGAAGGAGCGAAGCCGTCGGTAAGATTCGCCCGCGACCAGCGCTCGCCGGACTCGATGGAATCAAGGGAAGCCACCGGCTTGCCGAGGGCGACGTTGTTGCCGGCGCGATCCGTGACCTTCAACTCGGCCAGCGCGAAGATGTAATCGTCCTTGCGCGGCGCGAGGCGGGTCGCGGTCACGCGCACGTAACGACCGGAGATGCCGTCGTCCTTGCTTCCGCCCGTGGAAAAAGGCGTGAGCCCGGGGTTCGGGAAATCCGCCATGAAAGTGACGTCGTAGCGGATCCACGCGAGCTTCACGCCCGCGCGGAAGTCCGGATCGTCGCTCACCTCCACCTTGAAGCGCACCGGAAAGCCGAAACCGTCGCCGATCCCGTTGAAGGGATCGCTCGCCGGCAGCAGCCACACGCGATCGATGTCGACGGATTCGCCGAGGTCGACCTGCACCCACTTCACAACGTCCGGCGAGGTGGCGACGGCGCTGTGGTAACCGCGGCGCACGTTCGGCCCCTTGGTGGCGGCATCGCGGATGGTCCGCTCCAGATCAGCTAGAGCCGCCCCGGCCCGCTCCCGCAATGGCGCCTCCAGCGCGGCCAGTGCCGCCGCGTTAGCGCGAACCGCGTCTTCGAGCGCGCGCCGACTCGCGTGCAGAGCGGGATCGCGGTGATAAGGGCGATCGGTGCGATCCAGCGCGGAGAACACCGCCTGCAGCCGGTAGTAATCCTCCTGCGGCACCGGATCGAACTTGTGGTTGTGACACTGCGCGCAGTGCACCGTGACACTCGCGAAGGTGCCGATCGCGTTCGCGACCATGTCGTCGCGGTCGAGATGCCGGGCCAGTTTACCGTCGATCTTGGATTCCGGAACCTCCGCGTGGCCGATGAAATCCCAAGGGCCGGCGGCGATGAAGCCCAGCGCCTCCACGCCTTCGGGCGAATCCGGAAACAGCACATCGCCCGCGATCTGCTCCTGCACGAAGCGCGCGTAGGGTTTGTCGCTGTTGAACGCACGAATCACGTAGTCGCGGTAGGGCCACGCGTTCGGCCGGGGCTTGTCCTTGTCGTAACCATGCGTGTCGCCGTAGTGCACGACGTCGAGCCAGTGCCGAGCCCAGCGTTCGCCGTAACGAGGCGAAGCAAGGAGCCGGTCAACCAGCCGTTCGTAGGCGTCGGGCGCACGATCCGCCGCGAATGCCGCGACCTCCTCGGGCGTGGGGGGCAGACCGGTCAGGTCGAAATAAAGCCGCCGGATCAACGTGCGGGCGTCGGCGGGAGCGGCCGGACGCAAATTTGCGGTGGCGAGCCGGGCACGGATGAATGCGTCGACCGGATGCGCGGCGCCCGGGGGCGGCGCGACCTCGGCGATCGGCTTGAGCGACCACCAGTCGAGCGGGTCGGCGATCGTCGCGCTGGCGGAGTCGGGCCAGTTCGCGCCGGAATTGACCCAGGCGCGCAAGATATCGACCTCCGCCGCCGAGAGCGGTGTTTCCTCCGCCGGCGGCATGCGGAGGTCCGGATCGGCTCCACTCACGTAACGCAGCAGAGGGCTGCCCGCGGCGTTGCCGGGAATGATGTTGGGAGCGGACCCTTCACCACCCGTCAGCGCGACCGCTTTCGCGTCAACGCGGTAGCCGCCCTTCTGCTTCTCCGGCCCGTGGCACTTCACGCAATGCGCGGAGAAGATCGGCCGCACATCGCGCTCGAAATCCGGCGCCGCCGCCGCGGTGACGCCCGCCAGCAACGCGCCACCCCCAAACCGCGGAAGGTAGCGCGCAAACAACGCAAGGACGGGGAGGAATCGGGACGTCACGGACAATGCTCCCAAACCGTCCCCATGCCCGCCGTACCGACGCAACCCTTTCCTCGGAGCCGCGCCAAACGCTGCGTCACGGAATACGTGACAAAAGCTCGGGAGCGCGGAGTTGACGCGGCCGCGCGCGGGGCGTCTTCTCGCGGGTTCCGATGCTCACCATCGCCGACGTCTCCAAGTCCTACGGCACCCGCGAATTGTTCGCCGAGGTTTCGCTCTTCATCGCGCGAACCGACCGGCTAGGCCTCGTGGGACCGAACGGCGCGGGCAAGTCGACCCTCTTCAGCCTGATCCTGGGGGAGGAGCGCCCCGACACCGGTACGATCGAGTGGGAGCGCGGGGCCGACTTCGGGTTTCTGCCGCAGGAAAGCGCGCCGGCCGGCGAGGAGACGATCCTCCACATCGCCACCAGCGGGAAAAAGCTGCAGCCCGACGAGGACGACTGGGACATCGATTACACGCTCGAGCCCCGGGCACGAAAGATCCTCGCGGGGCTCGGCTTCAAGGAAGGGGACGCGGAGAAACTGGCGAAGACCTTCTCGGGCGGCTGGGTGATGCGGGCGCACCTCGCGCGGCTTCTGGTCGCCGAACCGGCGCTGCTGCTGCTCGACGAGCCCACCAACCACCTCGATCTCGAGGCGCTGCTCTGGTTCCAGGA
>JBEGJD010000152.1:0-10093 GCA_041184765.1 Verrucomicrobiota bacterium
TGCCCTCGATCGCCCCGTGCGGCGCCAATTTCTACGCCGGGGATCTTTTCCCGAAGTGGCGCAATCAGCTCTTCGTCGCGTCACTCGCCGCGCAGGAACTGCGCCGTCTGGAGATTTCCGGAGGCAAGCTCGTCGCGCAGGAAGTCCTGTTCAAGGAACTCGGCCGCATCCGGCACGTCGTCGCCGGACCAGACGGAGCGATCTACGTGCTGTTGCCCGAGCGCGTGGCGCGACTCGCGCCGCCGCCGACCCCTTCGTCCTGAGCGGCTCCCCCGCGCGCCGCCTCACCGCGGCGCGCCCGGCAGCGGTCGCTGCAATATTTCACCTCGTCCCACACCCGCGCCCACTTGCGGCGCCACACGAAGGGCCGTCCGCACACCGCGCACGGCTTCTCCGGCAAGTTCTCCTTGCGCACTCCCCTCATGGCGCAGCAGACCGCGGCGCGCCGCGATCAATCTCCCGCAACGGGAACACCTCGACGTCCACACCATCCGAGCACACCGCGTGGTCGGGAGCGCGTCCGGGCGCGGCGAAACCCGCCGCGGAGAACAGGCTCTCCACGCAACGCGTGACCTCCACCCGCCGCAACGCGTACGGCGGATGCGCCACCGCTCCGCGAAAGATCCGTCCGCCGCCGGCGGCGTAGAGTCGGTACCGTTCCACCAGAAAATGCTCCAGTGACCCCGCCGCGGGCGGGGGTAGCGCCGCGCCGCGGGACCAGTCGAAACGCGACTCGTCGCCGGTCGCGCGACGCCGCGATGAAAACGAAAGGGAGCAGGCCCTGTCTCCGCGGCGCATCTCCATGCGCGCCGTATGGTACGGCAGATGGAAAAAAGTCCGCGCGATCGCGACCGCGAGGCGACCGCCCGCGTCGAGCGAGTAAAACCAAACCCCCGGCACGCCCGCCCGGTCGCGCACATAGGTACGGAGATTGAGCTCGGGAAAGTCCGATATACCCGGCAGCGCGGGCAGAAAAGCGGGCCGTACCCGTTCCATGCGGAAAGGCACGATCCCGAGGAAGGCGCGCCCGCCGAAGGTGTCCGGCTCCAGACCTGCCGGCAGCGTGCGGAGGATGCTATCCACCGGGACCTCCCAGTGCAGGAACAGGAGGTCGCACCAGCGCTGCCGCATCACGGGCCGGCCTGCCGGGCGCGCCGGAACGGCGGAGGCCCGGACGGAGCTGGAAACGGAAAGGGACGCGACCATCTCCCAAAGGAGCCGGACCGTTCCCGGGCGCAAACGCGGGTGCGCGGAAACGACACCGCCGTTTGACGCCCCGTCGCCGCGCGCCACGCTCGACCCGTGCTCTCCGACGCCTTCGCCGGCCTGCAGAAGCTGATGCTGCCCGACAAGTGGCAGGCCGAGGCGCTGGCCGGATTGCGGGACGGACGCGACGTGATCGTCGACGCTCCGACCGGTGCGGGAAAGACGTACATCTTCGAACGCTGGGCGGAACAGACGGCATTCGCGCGCCGCGCGCTTTTCACCGTGCCCACGCGGGCGCTCGCCAACGACAAGTTCGCCGAGTGGCGCGCCCGCGGCTGGGAAACGGGCATCATGACCGGCGACCTTTGCGTGAACCCGGAGGCGCAAGTCGTGGTCGCCACCCTGGAGGCGGTGCAGGGGATCGTGGTGGGACGCCCGGGCGCGCGGGAGCGCCGTCCGTTCGGGTTGCTGGTGATCGACGAGTACCAGTGGATCGCCGATCCACACCGCGGGAATCACTACGAGGGCGTGGTACTGTTCGCCCCGCCGGGCCTACAGCTGCTGCTGCTCTCCGGAGCGGTGGCGAATCCCGACGAAGTGGCGGCGTGGCTCGGCCGCCTCGGCCGCCGCACCGCCGTGATCCGCCACCGCGAACGCCCCGTGCAGCTCGAGGAGGTAGAGGTCGACGAGCTCATTCACGGCCTGCCGCGATGCATCGAAGGCTTCTGGTCGCGCCGCGTGGCCGGCGCACTGCGAGAGAATCTCGGCCCCGTGCTCCTCTTCGCGCCGCACCGGGCGGACGCGGTGCGACTGGCGCGGCAGCTCGCGCGCGAGCTGCCCCTCTCCGATCCGCTCACGTTGAGCCCGGAGCAGGAACGGCTCTGCGGACCCGACCTCGCGCGACTCCTCCGGGCGCGCGTCGCCTGCCACCACAGCGGACTAAGCTATGCGCAGCGCGCCGGCGTGATCGAGCCGCTCGCAAAGGCCGGACAGCTGCGCGCCGTCGTGGCCACGCTCGGGTTGAGCGCTGGGATCAACTTTTCGCTCCGCTCCGTCATGATCACGGCGGGCAATTACCGGCACGATCATCTGGAGCGCGAGATCGCGCCGAACGAGCTGCTGCAGATGATCGGCCGCGCGGGCCGCCGCGGCCTCGACGAGACCGGCTATGTGCTGGTGAGCGGCAGCACGCCCCGCCTGCGCCGGGCCGAGCCCCTGCGTTTGCGCCGCGCCGCCCCGCTTCCCTGGGCGCTCTTCCTCCGGCAGCTGCGCGGCGGCCGCGACGCGGGAGAGCTGGCCCGCACCGAGGCTGCGCGGCTCTTCACCGCCGAACCGGTGGCGACGGGGGCGGAGCGGACGCCGCCCGACTTGGCCGCGACGCTGCCCTGCGGGGAACGCACCGACACCGGCCGCGCGCGCTTGGTGCGCCGGGAACGCAATCCCCTGCCCGCCTGCGCGACCTGTGCGCAACGGGCCGAATGCCTGGCGCTTTCACCCGAACCGACGCTCCTCTGGCAATGGCAGCGCACAGGCCTCCTCGACCGCCGACTTCGCCTCACGGTGCGCGGCGAGATCGCTTCTTTCTTCCTCGGTCCGGAGGGACTCGCGCTCGCCGCCGCCCTCGAGAACCACCGCTATCCGATCGACGACCTGCTCTTCGACGCCGCGGACCTTTTCGCCGCCGATCGGTTCACGGGGACCAACCCGCGCTGGCTCGGACGGCTCGCCGATTCCTGCCGGCTGGCCTACCGGCGCCTCTCGATCGACGGCTGGCTACGTGAGGGCGTGCCGCCGCAGTACGGCTCGGGTGCCGGCGAGGCCGTGCGCGCGCTCGTCGCCGAGGGCGCCCGCGCGCGTGAGGTGCTTGAAACGGTCGAAACCGCGGGACGCGGCGACATCGACCGCCTGCTCACCGAATGGCGCAGCCTGTTGCGACAGGCGGCCGCGGCCGACCCTCTCGTCGGTGACGGGGCGACCATGACCGCGCGCGACCACTTCATCGCGGAGCGCTGGGACACGTTCCGCGCCCTGGCGCGGCATTGGCTCCGCGAGGCCCGGCTCGACGCCCTGCCCGATTTGCCGCCGCTCACCCCGGACCAGCGCCGGCCGGTGAACCACGGCCTGCTGCGTCCGCCACGGATCGCACCGCCCGGGAGGCTCGCGAGCGCGCGCGGCTGATCACGGCCGCGGCAACCAGCGGAACGCACCGTCGCGTTCCCGCACGGGCGCCTCGGCCCCGGCCGCCATCGCGAGCCGCTGCTCCGTCTCCCGGATCAATTCCTGCAGCGCGAGCGGCGACGGCTTCTCCGCGGTCTTAAGCTCAAGCCGGCGACGAACGAAGTCGGCCTTGATCCGCCACAGCTCGAGCCCGACGCCCGGCGGAAGACCGCGCTCACGCACCCAGGCGTTCATCAGCCCCTGGTCACCGTCCCGTGCCGCCAGCCACGCGAGCGCGTCGGCTGGTTCCAACACGGCGAACACCCGCGCGTCGTACTCGTCGCGCACGCGCTGGCGCTCGAGCAAGGCCGCGGGCGAGAGATCAAACACCAGCGCGAAACGGTCCTCGAACTCACGCTCGAGACGGAAAACCGCGCGCACCTGCACCTCGGTCGCACCAGTTCCGGCGAGTGCGCGGCGGACAGTCTGCCCGGCGTTGGTCTCGACGAGTTCCAGCTCCTCGAGCTCCGACGGCGAAAGAACCGAAGCGAGATCGGCGCGTTTTTCCCGCTCCAGCAGCGCGAGCTGCCTGAGAAAGGCGTTGAGCCCGCCGGGAAAGGAACCGGCAGCCGCCGCGTAATCGGCGGCAGCGCGGGTGCGCACCTCGTCGTAGTCCCGCTTGATGCGTTCGACCCTCGCCCGCTTTTCCTCCGCCGACAGCGGCGCCGCGGATCCGGGGGCACCGCCGGTCTCGGCCCGCGAATCGGCCTTTCGTTCAGCCGTGATGGGCGCCGCAGACGTGGAACCCGGAGTGACGGGCGCCGGGCCGGTGGGACGGGAGGCGACCCAAAGCGCCACCGAAGCGGCGATGAGGATGACGATCCACGTGAAACGCCGGGCCGGGTTCATGGTGCGAGGTCCCCTGAAGTCACCGGCGGTTGCATGGTGGGAAAGATGACGGCCGCCGCGGGCGCCGCCACCGATTTCTCGTTGCGCGCCCCTCGGCGCCGGCCCGCAATCGCCGCCCGCAAGATGAGCGTCCCCCACACCCGTTCCGTGCTGCAGCTCGTCGGCGCCGCCCTCTGCTGGAGCCTCGCCGGCGTGCTGATCAAACATGTGGGCACAACCTGGTCCGGTCTGGCCGTGGCCGGCGGCCGCGGGGCGATCGCGGCGGTCTTCCTCGTTCTCACCTGCCGCGGGCTGCGTTTTCATTTCTCCCGCGTGCAGGTGGTCGCGGCGGTCCTCTATGCCGCCTGCACCGTTTTGTTCTGCTGGGCGACAACCCTCACGACCGCCGCCAACGCGATCCTCATCCAATACACCGCGCCGGTCTGGGTCGCCCTGCTCGGGGCCCGCTTCCTAGGGGAACGGGCGTCGCGACTGGACTGGCTCGCGATCGCGGTGACGCTCGGCGGCATGGCGATCTTCCTGCAGGACGGCCTCGCCTCCGGCCACGTTGCCGGCGACCTGCTGGCCCTGCTCAGCGGCGTGAGCTTCGGGGCGACCGTGGTCGCGCTGCGGCGGCAGAAGGACGGTTCGCCGGTGGAGTCGATCATCCTCGGCAACGTCCTCGCTTTCCTGATCTGCCTGCCGTGGATCTTCCGCGCCCCACCGCTCCCGGCCAGCGGTTGGGTCGCCCTCGTCGCCCTCGGCACCGTGCAGCTCGGTCTCTCCTACTGGCTCTACACCCGCGCCATCCGGCACGTCACCGCGCTCGAGGCCGTGCTCATCCCGATCATCGAGCCGCTGCTCAACCCGCTCTGGGTGCTGCTCTTCATGGGCGAGGTACCCTCGGGCCTCGCGATACTCGGCGGCGCGGTGGTCATCGCCGGTGTGACTGTGCGTTCCCTATTGGCCTCCCGCGCGCACCGCTGAACCGGGAACCTTCCCGCGCCAAGGCCGTCCTTTTACCCGTGAAATCCGCCCCGCTCCTCCTCGCCACCTCCCTCGCCGCCAACGCCGCGCTCGTGGCGTACGTCGTCACCCGCGACACCGGGAAACCCGCGGCCCCGCTGAAGCCATCCGCGCCCGCCGCCACCGCGCCGGCCCCCGACGCCGCACTGCGCGCCGCCCTGGCCTCCGGCGACACCGCCGCGCTCACCGCCGCCGGCGCCCCCGCGTCCTTCGTGCGCGAGCTGGCGCTCGGCCGGCGCCTCACTGCGCTCGCCGCGCAGGCCCCCGCCGGAACCGCCGATCCACGCTGGTGGCGAAGCGCCAAGGCCGGCTCGCCGGTGACCGAGGAACGCTCGCGTTGGCGCCGAGACTTCACCGAAGCCCTCGCCGCCGCCGGCATCGATCCCAAGGGCGTCTTCGGCCCCGGTGATCCCGGCCTACTCTCGTTCCTGCCGGCCGCGAAGCGCGAGGCGCTCCGGCGCATCAACCAGGACTACGACGAGCTCACGGCCAAGTTCGGCGCCAACGGCGTCCAGCTGGCGTCCGACCGCGAGCGCCTGAAGCTGCTGCGCGCCGAGCGGGAGCGCGACATCGCGGCGCTGTTCACGCCCGAGGAGTACGCCGAGTACGCCATGCGCACCTCGCCTTCCTCGGCGGTCGTGCGCGCGCGCTACGGCGACGCAATCGAGACGCCTGAAGAGTTTCGGCGGATATATGACCTACAGCGCGCGTTCGACGATAAATTCCCGATGGAAACCGCCAAGGCGCGATCCAACCCCGAGGGCATGCGCGCCTTCGCCGATGCCCAGCGGCAATTGCAGGACGACATCCGCGCGGCGGTCGGCGAGGTGGCCTGGACGCGTCTCCAGCGCGCGGCCGACTCCGACCTCGGCACGGTCGACTCCCTGGTCAACCGCCTGAATCTGCCGCCCGCGACCACCGACCGCATCGCCGCGCTCCGCGAGTTGCTGGCAGCCGAATCGCAGCGCATCAACGCCGACTCCGCCGCATCGGCGCCGCAACGCCGCGCCAAAATCCAGGAGCTGGCCGCTCGCGCGAAATCAGAGCTGACCGCCGCGCTGGGTCAGGAGGGCTCCGAAGCCTACGGGCAACGCTCACCTTGGGTAGGCATGCTGGCCGGCGGCCTCGCGTTCTCGACCACACCGCCCGCCAACGGACCGGGCGCGGCGCTCGCGATCGGCGGCCAGAGCGTCTATCCCGTGCTGCCCGCCGGCGCCCCGGGCGCGATCGGCGGCGCGCGGCAGATGATGATCTCGGCGGAATCGATTCTTTCCACCGATGCCCCGGGCGCGGGCCTGCGGGAAAACATGCGCGTGATGACGTTCTCCACCGGCGAGGGAAATCCCGCTGTGACCGTGGGCGGGGGAGGCGGCGCCACGATCATCGTGGCACCGCCGACGAATCCGCCGGCTTCACCGCCGGGCAGGTAGGAAACGCGGGCCGGCCCGCGCGGCGCGCTCAGTTCGAGCGGCTCACGTTGATCGTCGGATCGATCGGCGTGATGGGCGTGGTGGGCGGCGGTGCGGAAGTGGTCGAACCGGTCGAGACCGAGGGCGGTGTGACCGTGGCGCCGGAGCTCTGGCTCGCGCCCGTGGCCGCGCCGCTCGCGGCGGAATTCGCGATCGCGTTGGCGTTGACGTTGGAGGCGCCACCGGCGGTGGCACCCGAGGTCGCGCCCTGAGCCGCACCCGTGGCTGCGCCGCTGGCGACGGTCTGGGCCGCCGCTTGGGCGGCGGCCTGGCCTTGCGACTGGGCAACTGCGGTCGTGGCGCCCGCGGCCGCGGCGCTGGCGGCCTGCTGCGCGATTGCGGTGGCCTGCTGGGGCGCGGACTGCGCGGCAACCTGTGACGCGCCCTGCGCGGCACCTTGCGCCGCCGCCTGAGCGGAAGAGGAGGAACCACCAGACCCTGTCGTCGCGCCTTGGGCGGCGGCGGTGGCGACGGCAGAGGCCGCCTGGGCGGCATTCGCACCGGCGCTGGTGGCGACCTGCGTGGCGGCGGCAGCCGCACCGGAAGCGGCGCCTTGTGCGGCGGCCTGCGTCACTTGGGCGGCGGCGGTGGGCATCGATTGCTGAACCGCCTGTGCGGCGGCCTGCGCAACCTGCTGCGCGACCTGCTGGGCAGCCGTAGCGGCGGCCTGCGTCGCGGCCTGCGAGTTGCTGGCGCCCGCGGCGGCCTGCGCGGCCACGGACTGGGCGGCGCCCTGCGCGGCGGCCTGGGTGACCGTCTGGGCGACCTGCGTGACAGCCTGGGCGTTGCCCGAGGCGGCCGCGGCCTGGACCGCGGCGGTCACGACGGCGGCGGCCTGCGTGGGCGCGGCCGCGGACGCGCTGGCGGCCGCCTGGGCCACTGCCGTCGGGACGGCATTAACCACGGTGGCCACCGTGGTGTTCAGTTCAACCGCGGCGGTGGCAGACGTGGACGCGCCGAAGTTCACGGGATTGGCCGCGACGACGGCGACCGCGGCGACGGCGACCGCGGCCGCCTGGTTGACCGCAGCCATCACCTCAGGGTTCGACTGCGCGAGGGCCGTCGCCGACATCGCGGCGCCGTTGTTCACGGTGGAGACCGCGATCCCGCCGGCTCCGAGTGTCACCGCGGGGACATTTGGCGCGGAGATGGTGACGGTGCCGGAGGCCGTGACGACCGTGTAGTTCACGCCCTCGACGTTCACGGTGTAGACGGTGCCGCGGGCCGCGGCGACACCGCGCGGCGTTTTCACGCCGTAAGTGCGTCCGGCCAGCTTGGCGCGGTCGATCTGGGAAACGAGGCTGCCTCCCTTGAGCTCCAGCGTGGGTTCGTTGCCGGTCAGGGTCAGCACCACGACCTGACTGTCGCGTTTGATCGTCGCGATGACCCCGGAGACCGCCTCGAGGTAAACCTCGGCCGCACCCGAGCGGATCGTGGCAGTCTCAGGGACCTTCAGGCCCGCTTCGGCGTCAACGGTGCGGCCATCGGGCAGCACGACCTGGGCGCCCGAACCGATGATCTTGACGATCGTGGCCTGCTGTTGCGCGGAAGCGACCGCGGCAAGGAGGAGGAACGGCGCGATGCCGGCGAGAATACGACGGAGGAATGAAACCTTCATGGGGATTGCGGGGTGGCTTGGCGGCTCACCTTGCGCGCCGCGGCGAAGTTGACAATGCGCAATCCCGGCGGGCCCGGCCTCACTTCTCCGTCATCACATGCGTGCCATCCCAGCCCGCAGGCGGAGGCTCGCGCGTGAAACGCTCCACGAGCGCCAGTTGGACGAGGGAAGGGTTGGATTTCACGCCCGGCACGCGGCCAGGTGCGCGCGGCTCCAGCGCGGCGCTGGCCTCGAAAGCGTGCCTCGCCCCCGCCCAGTCGCGCGCGCGGAGCAGATCGAGACCGCGCGAAAAAGCCTCGACGCAACCCGTCGACTCGGGAGATGCCGTGCCGGCCTCGGCGAAAACCTCGTGGATCGGCACGGCCTCGGAACGGCCCTTCACCACGATGCGACCGAGTGGACGGAAAATGACCTTCCCCGGGGCATGCTGCTCGCACGCGGCGCGCGTGGCCTCGGTGCACATGATGGCGGCACCCCACGCTTTCGCGCCGGACTCCATGCGGGCGGCGAGGTTCACGGAGTCGCCCATCATCGTGTAGTTGAACCGGACGCGGCTGCCCATGTTGCCCACCACGGCGGAGCCGGTGTTGAGCCCGATGCGCGACTGCATCGCCATCACGGACTCGGGCCAGGTTCCCGCGTCCCGCCAAAGCGCGCGAAGCTCCGCGAGCCGGGTCTGAGAGCGTAGCGCCGCGAGGCAGGCGTGATACGCGTGACCAGGCAGTACGACCGGGGCGCCGAACATCGCGACCACGGCGTCGCCGATGTATTTGTCGAGGGTGCCCCCCTCGCCCTGAATCACATCGGTACAGGCCGAGAGATACTCGTTCAAAAGCTCGACGAGACGCTCGGGCGGCAGCTGTTCGGAAAAGGTCGAGAAGTCCTGGATGTCGCTGAAGTAAGCCGTGATCTCCTCCGACACGCCGCCGAGACGCGGCATTTCGCGCGCCTGCACCATGCGTTCCACGACTTCCGGGGAAACATAGGTGCCGAACATGCCCTTGATCCGCTCCTTCGCCCGCTGCTCGGAGAGCACCCGGCGCAGGATCGCGAAAACCTGCAGGGCACCGAACCCGAGCAACGGCCCGGTGAGCGGAACCATCACGCTGCCCTCGATCCACGCGAGCGTTACACCAAGCACAAAAACCACCGGCACGCCCGCGGCCGCCAGCGCATGTTCCCGCAACCCGCGCTCGGCAAACCGCCAGAGGCAAAGCGCGCCGGCGATCCCGAGGCCGAGCCAGACCCAGAACGCCGCCGGCCGGCGCAGGTAGTCCCCGGCCAGAAAATTCTCCAACGCGTTGGCGTGCACCAACACCAGCGGGGTCTGCGCCGCCAGCGGCGTCGGCGCGAGGTCCGTCAAGCCGGCCTCGGTCTGCCCGACCAGCACGATGCGGCCCGTGAACTGGGGCACCGGACCGGGCTTCCGCTCGTGACGGTCGGCGAGCTGCGCCAGCGCCTGACTGTACCCGTAGGAAGTGAGATCCTCGACGTCGTGTCGGAAGTTTACGCGGTAGCGGCCGGCCTCGTCGATCGGGATGCGGGCGGACCCGAGCTTGCCGCGCACCTCGACCATCGCTCCGAGCCGGACCGCCACGTCGGCGGGTTCCGCCTGCCAGTGGGCCATCAGGACGCGGAGACTCAGCGAAGGAAGGATATCCTCCCCGATGCGCACGACCAGGGGAACGACACGCCGGGTGCCGTCGCGGTCCGGCGGCGTATCCACAAA
>JBEGJD010000153.1:0-3398 GCA_041184765.1 Verrucomicrobiota bacterium
GATCCGTCCTGACCTGTCCCCACCCTTCGTCGGCAATCGGCGCGGGCATTTTGACAACGTCCTCCTTGGCCTTCCGGTTTCGGCTATGCCGCGACTTCCGTTCCTCCGCCGATCGTCCGTCGAGCGCGACTGGCCGCGCCTCTTGCCGGCGGCGGGTGTTTTGCTGGCACTTCTGCTCTCCGGCTGCGCGTCCCGCCTGCCGCCGCTGCCGACGGTCGAGCATCTCGACCTCAACCGGTACATGGGAAAGTGGTACGTGATCGCCTGCATCCCCACCTTCATCGAGACGGAGGCCTACAACGCGACGGAGACCTACCGGCTCGAATCTGACGGCACGATCGACACGGTTTTCACCTTCAACCAAGGCGGTTTCGAGGGTCCGCTGAAGCGCTACAACCCCCGGGGCTTCGTGCGCGATCCGGTTCACAAGTCCACCTGGGGCATGCGCTTCGTCTGGCCGTTCAAGGCCGAGTTTCTCGTCACGCATATCGACCCCGCCTACACCCGGACGGTCGTCGGCCGCAACAAGCGTGACTTTGTCTGGATCATGGCTCGGACGCCGGAAATTCCCGCCGCCGACTATGATCGTCTCGTGGGCGAGCTCGCGGCCCAGGGCTACGACACCGCGAAACTCCGCCGCGTGCCGCAACGTTGGTCTGACGCGAGCACGGCCCGCTGATCTGCGGCGGCTGGCGAAGGGCGCACGGCCGGGCCGGTCTGTTCCGGCTCGGCGTGCGTCGCCTGTCGCCACGGCTTCAGCGTCTCCTGCTGGCACGTAGTCGGCTGCTCCCTCGGCGACTCAACTCGTGGGTGCCGGGATATTTTGCCTTTCCCGGGGGTGTATGTCCGCCCAAGGCCGCTATGCAGGTTCCTGACCTCCCTCGCTTAGATTGCAGGGTGGGTTTTCGGTCGGTGCTCCGCGTTCCTCTCTCGGAAACTTGACGGTTCAATTTTCTGGGAGCTCCGCACACAACGTCAGCGCGGCGTCCGATCACCTCGCGCTTCGGGCGTGCCCCGCAATTTTAGGACCTGCCGGGACCGCAGACACCTCCCGCCTGTCAGTGACTCGTGCCGCATTTGGAAATCTTGCGGGCCTGTGCGGATGCCGCCGCGGGTGCGCCGGCCCGCGGGCTTCGGCACCGGGTTTTTCGAGTCCCCGCCGGCCCCGATAGCCGGCTTCCCCAAAGGTAACGGTTCAGGCCGGGGCCGGCGGGTTCGACCCGTCCAGCGGCGCGCCCTCCCACCGCGCCACGATGGCGGGGGACGCGCAGTGCCCCAGGACGTTGACGCTGGTGCGGACGGGATCGACGAGGGCATCCACGCCCAGCAGAAGCGCCAGTCCCTCGAGTGGCAGCCCGAACGCGGGGAAAAGCGCCGCCAGCACCACGAAGTTGCCCCGCGGGATGCCCGCGACCCCCTTGCTCGTGAGTTTGAGCGTGAGCAGCAACAGCACCTGCTGCTGCAGGGAGAGTTCGATGCCCGCGGCCTGCGCGACAAAGAGGGTGGCGAGGGCCAGGTGCAGGGTGCTTCCGCAAAGGTTGAGGCTCAGGCTGAGCGGCGCGACGACGCCGAGGATCGGGCGCGGCACGCCAAGACGCCCGAGGTTCTCCAGCGTCTGCGGCAAGGCCGCGGCGCTCGACGTGGTGGCGAAGGCCACGAGGAAGGGCTCCCGGGCGTGGGAGGCGAAACGCCCCAGGGGCACCCGCGCCAGGGCGAGCGCTCCCCCGAGCACCACGATGAGGAAGAAAGCCTGGCCCGCCCACGCGGCGCCGGCGAAACGCGCCAGACCGGAGAGCGCGTTGAGGCCGCCGCCCCCGATCGTCGAAGCCATCGCGGCGAAGATCGCCGCGGGCGCGAGAAGCATGACGATCCGGGTGAACCGGAACGATATCTCCGCCAGCGCCTCCACGAAGGACAGGAAAGGGCGCGCCTTCTCGCCGACCTGCATGGCCGCGAAACCGAAGAGCAGGGAGAACACCACGATCTGCAGGACGTCGCCGCGGGCCATCGCATCGATGATGCTCGTCGGGAAGACATTCGTCAGCACCGTGGCGAACGTCACCGGCGCCGCGGCCGGCACCGCTGCTTCGCGCGGAAGGGCGACACCCTCCCCGGGGCGCCACAAAACCCCGGTGAGCCAGCCGAGCAGCAGGGCGATCGTCGTGAGGACCTCGAACACGATGATCGCGCGAAGGCCGATCCGGCCCAGGCTGCGCGCCTCCCCGGCGCCCGCGACGGCGCGCACCAGCACGCTGAACAGGAGGGGGGCGATGATGGCGCGGATGAGGCGGAGAAAAATGTCGCTGACGGGCGTGAGCTGGCGGGCGAGCTCCGGCGCCGCGAAGCCGAGCGTTATTCCGCCGGCCGCCGCCATCACCAGCAACCAGGGAAGGGAGATGCGGCGCCGCACGGGGGTCATCGCACCGAGGTTTCCCCGCCGCGCCCGGATGTCCACGCCCAAGGCGCCTCGCCGCCGGGTCGACAAATCGTCCGTTGACGGCGCGGCGCCGTCACCACCGCCCGCGGACGCCCGCGGTCCACGACGCGCCGTAGCGGTTGATGGCGCGCAGGAGACCCGGCGTGTTGCTGTAGGTGCGGATCGGCTCGTTGAGGATGTTGCGCCCGGAGATCGTCAGCTCGTAGCGGCCGTGGAAGCGCCAGCCTCCGCTGAAGTCGAACATCAGGCGCTCGTATTGCCAGAGCTGTTCGCCGGCGCCCTCGGAGTTGAAGCGCGGAGCGCTCCACGTCGCACGGAGCTGGGCGTTGAAACGTTGCGTGCCGTAGCGGAGGCCGCCGTTGGCGGACTTGGGCACGTGGTTGGCGACGCGCGAATCCGACGCGGTGCGCGTGAGCGACCCGAAGACGCTGAAGCCGCTGAGCGCGCGCGGCAGGAACACGAGTTGCTGCGAGTACTCGACCTCGACGCCGTCGATCCTGCGCGTGCCGGGGGCGTTCTCGGGCCGCAGGAAACGGTAGCCGGCGAACTCGGGGTCGCCCTCGTAGCCGGCCTCGGCGGCGGTGATGGTGCGGACGGCGGAGCCCATGTTCTCCACGTTGAGGCGGAAGGCGGAGACGCTGAGCGCGCCCGCGGGCTCCAGGTAGTACTGCACACTGGCGAAGTACTTGTCGCTCGTCTCCGGCTTCAGGTCGGGGTTGGGCACGCGCACGGTCTGCGCGGCCTCGTCGATCGTGATGGTGCCGGTGAGGTTGGCGTAGTTGGGGCGCGAGATCGACTGGGAGCCGGCGATCTGTAGGTTGAGGTTTTCCGTGACGGCCCATTTGGCGCCGCCGCTGAGGAAGGTGTTGCCGTAGCCGCCGTAGGTGCTCTCGCGGCGACCATAGCGATACTGGTAGTCGATGAACGCGTTCGTGCCGGCGGTGTAGCCGGCGCGCGTGAC
>JBEGJD010000154.1:0-3246 GCA_041184765.1 Verrucomicrobiota bacterium
GATCGGCAACACCGCGCCGGTCGCCTTCGGTTCGCTCGGCACCCCGCTTGTCACCCTGGCCCCGCTCACCGGACTCGACGTACTCGACCTCAGCGCGATGGTCGGCCGCCAGCTGCCGTTCTTTTCCCTACTCGTGCCGTTCTGGCTCGTCGCCGCCCAGGCCGGCTGGCGCGGAATGATCGCCGTCTGGCCGGCCTGCCTCGTGGCCGGGGGAAGCTTCGGCACCGTCCAGTTTCTCGTGAGCAACCTCCACGGGCCTTGGTTGGTCGACATCGTCGCGGGCGCAGCCTCGATGCTCGCCGTCGTGGTGCTGATGCGTTTTTGGCGCCCCGCCGAGGAGCAGGCCAATCCGGCGGCCCGGGTGGAAACCGCCGCGGCCACTGTGACCGGACCAAAATGGAAGGCCTGGGCGCCTTGGATCCTGCTCTCGGCGTTCGTGTTTCTGTGGGGTCTCCCCGCGGTGAAATCAGCCCTCAACGGCTGGTTCGCGCCGCAGATTCCCGTTCCCGTTCTCCACAACGCCGTCCTGAAGGTCCCGCCCGTCGCCCCCGCTCCAACTGCGGAAAAGGCGGTGTTCAGCCTCAACCTGCTCTCCGCCACCGGCACCGCCCTGCTCGTCGCCGCGATCGCCTCCGTCGCCGTCCTCGGGGTCGGCGTCCGGCGCGCCTTTGTCATCTACGGGCAGACCCTCCTGCGCGTCCGCGTCTCGCTGCTGACCATCGCCGTGATGATGGCCCTCGGCTTCACCACGCGGTACAGCGGCACCGACACCACGATGGGCCTCGCGATGGCCGGCACCGGTTGGCTGTTCCCGTTCTTCTCGCCGCTCATCGGTTGGCTCGGCGTTGCCCTCACCGGCAGCGACACGTCCTCCAACGTTCTCTTCGGCAACCTGCAAAAGGTGACCGCCGAGCAGCTCGGCTTTTCACCCGTGCTGATGTGCGCCTCCAACAGTTCCGGCGGCGTGATGGGCAAGATGATCGACGCCCAGAGTATCGTCGTCGCGAGCGTGGCGACCGGCGGACATCCGGAAAGCCCTTCGGCGGGCACGATCCTCCGCGCCGTATTCTGGCACAGCATCGCTCTCGCTGTGCTCGTCGGCGTTCTCGTCATGCTGCAGGCCTATGTCTGGCCGGGCATGGTCCCCGGCCCGCGATAGCCACCCTCCCGTTCCCGTTGCGTCATGAAGAGAAACACCACCCCGCTGCTCACCCTCGTCCTCTCACTGGTTTTCCTGGCCCTGCTGCCGGCCGGCGCCCAAACCGGCGCTCCGGGCCGCGTCACCGGCCGCGTTTTCAACCCCGCCACCGGCGAATTCGTGCGCAACGCCGAGATAGCCGTCGAGGGCACCAACATCGTGGCGTTCTCGGGGGACGACGGCTCCTACGCGCTACCCAACGTCCCGTCTGGGGACATCTCCGTCTCCGTGACCTACACCGGCTATGACCGCGCGACCGCCAAG
This sequence comes from Verrucomicrobiota bacterium, assembly GCA_041184765.1. GTDB lineage: Bacteria > Verrucomicrobiota > Verrucomicrobiia > Opitutales > Opitutaceae > ER46. The sequence goes on from JBEGJD010000154.1 coordinate 1,463, forward strand.
TTGACGGTTGCGCCGGGTGCCACCGCCGTTCGCGACTTCGAACTTAAAGGCTCCACCTTCGGCCCCGCCGCAAAAAGCGGCGCCGGCGAGGTCGTGCGGCTCGACAAGTTCGTCGTGTCCAACGAGCGCGAGGGCAACGCCAAGGCCATCATGGAACAACGCGCCGCGCTGAACATGAAGAGCGTCGTCGCCTCCGATAATTTCGGCGACGTCACCGGCGGCAACGTTGGCGAGTTCGTGAAATACCTGCCGGGAGTGGTGATCGACTACAACAACGCCGATGCCCGGGCGTTGCGCATCAGCGGCCTCGATCCCAAGTACGCCGCGGTGAGCGTCGACGGCATGCGCATGGCCAGCGCGGCGTCGGCGACCTTCGGCGCCACCACCCGGCAATTCGAGTTCGAGCAGGCTTCGATCACCAGCGTGGAAGCGATCGAACTTAACAAGACGCTCACCGCGAGCATGGATGCCGACGCCCCGGCCGGGAGCCTGAACCTCCGCAGCAGAAACGCCTTCGACCGCAAGGGACGCGAGGTCACCATCGCCGCCACCCTCAGCGCCAATCCCTACGACCTCACGCTCAGGCGCACCCCGGGACCCGGCGATGGCGTCCATCTCAAGATTCGTCCCGGCGCCGTCTTCACTTACTCGGAGTCGTTCAACCAGCGCTTCGGCATTCAACTCAGCATCTCCGGCAACCAGCTCTACAACGAGCAGGCCATCCTCAACCAAACGATCGACACCTCGAACGCCACCCGCGGCCCGGTGATCAACGCCCTCGTCTTCCGCGACAACCCCAAGATCACCTCGCGTTCCGCGATCGGGCTCAATCTCGACTACAAGGTAACCCCTGAGCTGGTCGTCGCCCTGCGCACCTCCGGTTCGCATTTCCGGGACGAGATCAACTCCCGCGTGCTCACTTTCCGCGCCGCCAGCGCGCAGATCGACCCGAGCTCCACGCTCACCTACCTCCTCGCCCAGCCCACCGCCAACGCGAACACGCGCCTGGAGTCCGCCATGGGCCACAGCGACAAGTGGAACGACACCGTGGCCTTCTCCCCGAAGGTGGAGTACAAACGCCGCGACCTCACCCTCACCGCCGCCGGCGGCTACTCCCGCAGCACCACCCACTACGAGGACCGACGGAGCGGCTACTGGGCTTCCACCAACAACTGGATCACGCGTATGAGCTGGAGCGCCCAACGCAGCAGCCCGACATCCCCGGACTGGCAATTCACCCGCGTCTCCGGTCCCGATTGGAGCGATCCCGCCAGTTACAATCGCTCCGACGCCAACCCCAATAACATCGGCACGGCCGAGCGTACCGGCCGCAGCCAGGTCTGGTCGGGCGGTCTCGACGCGAAGCAGGTGCTCAACCTCGGCCTCCCCGTCACCGTCGGGGCCGGCCTGAAGTCGCGCCTCACCGTCTACGATTTGTGGAAAACCGGGTCCCTGACTTGGACCTACGTGGGGCCGGCGCGGAACCAACTCGCCCCGGGAACCGTGATGCTCTTCCACCCGCGCACGCCCGGTCTCTACGACCCCAAGCAGGGGGACAACATCGACTCGCTCAACCTGCCCGTCGCGAACGCCACGGCGATGTACGAGTTGTACCGCCAGCACCCGGAATACTTCGTCGAAAACGAATACGGCAACTACGTGCAGCTCTACACCAGCCCCCGCGCCGCCAAGGAGCAGGTCGACGCCGGCTACATCGAGCTCAACACCCGCTGGAACCAGTTGCGCCTGAACCTCGGTGCCCGCCAGGAACGCACCCGCACCGT
>JBEGJD010000155.1:0-4733 GCA_041184765.1 Verrucomicrobiota bacterium
GCGCTGCGCGAGTCCTGGAACATGAACCGCCAGCTGTACCTCGAGTGGATCCCGCAGGTGATGTACAACCACCACCAGTCGGGTCCGGCCGGTTCCGTGGTGGCCGGTCCGCCCTACCGCGATCCGTTCAACCACGTCTACGATCCGCTGGTGATGACGACCCTCGACGGGGTCGGCGCCGCGATGAGCAGCCGCCTCAATCGCGAGGGAAAACCCGGCTACACCCAGCGCAACGGGTCCGTCTTCTCGACCTGGTTCAACGGCGGCCTGCGCACGACGACGTATTTCCACAACATGGTCGGCATCCTCACGGAGATCATCGGCAGCCCGACTCCCTCGGAGGTACCCTTGGTGCCCGCGCGTCTGCTGCCGAATGGCGCGACGCCTTTCCCGGTCACGCCGCGGAAGTGGCGCTACGCCGACTCGATCGCCTACTCGCTGTCCCTGAACTACGCCGTGCTCGACTTCGCCGCGCGCAACCGCGACGCGCTGTTGTTCGGCATCTGGCGCATGGGCCGCAACTCGATCGAGCGCGGCAGCCAGGACCATTGGACGCATTACCCGCGACGGATTGCCGCGATCCAGGAGGCGCACGCGCGCGATAACCCGCCGGCGAAGGGCGCGGCGGCCGCGAATGCCGACGAGGAGGCCACCGGCGGTTCCGCCAGCGCTTCCGGCCGGGGCCGCGTCTCCGCGAAGTACTTCGACGAGGTGCTGCGCAAACCGGAGCTGCGCGATGCCCGCGGCTACATCCTGCCGGCGGACCAGGCTGATTTCCCGACGGCGGTGAAGTTCATCAACGCTCTCATCAAGACGGGCATCCGGGTGCACCGCGCCACCGCGGATTTCTCGGTGGCGGGGAGGAATTATCCTGCCGGTTCCTACGTGGTGAAGACCGACCAGGCCTTCCGGCCGCACGTGATCGACATGTTCGAGCCGCAGGACCACCCGAATGACTTCGCGTACGAGGGCGGCCCGCCGATCGCGCCGTACGACTCGGCGGGCTGGACGCTCGCGTTCGAGATGGGCGTGAAGTTTGACCGCGTGCTCGACGGTTTCGACGGTCCTTTCGCGCGCGTGCCCTGGGGTGAACTGCAGTCTCCGCCGCCCGGCCGCCTCGCGCCGTCGGCCGGCGGATGGCGGATCAGCCGCGCCGCGAATGATAGCTTCACGCTGGTGAACCGGCTGCTTCGGGCCGGGGTGGAGATCGGCGTGCCGACGGAAGGTGGTGATTTCCATGTCCCCGCTTCGGCGCGTTCCTCCCTCGAGAAGCTGGCGGCCGAACTCGGTGTGACTCCCGCGGCCCTCCCCGCGGCGCCGAGCGGCCTGCGGCGGCTTACGCCCGCGCGAATCGCGCTCTGGGATCGTTACGGCGGCTCGATGCCGTCCGGCTGGACGCGCCTGATCTTCGAGCAATTCGGATTCGAGTTTGACGTGGTTTACCCGCCGCAATTCGACGCCGGCGGCCTGCGGGAGAAGTACGACGTGATCGTGTTTCCCTCGGGCGCGATCCCGCGCTCGGGTTCGGGTGAGACGTCCGGGGGCTACTCCACGGTCCGGGAGCCGGCGCAGGACGAAATGCCCGCGGAATACCGCGGTCGTTCGGGACGTTTTTCGGCGGCGAAGACCCTACCGCAGCTGCAGTCCTTCCTAGAGGCCGGGGGCACGATCGTGACGGTCGGCACCAGCGCTAATCTCGCGTACCACCTGAAGCTGCCGGTGCGCAACGCGCTGGTCCAGACGGGCAGCGGCGCGAAGCGCGAGCAGACGTTGCCGAAGGACAAGTATTTCGTGCCGGGGAGTATCCTGCGCGTGAGTTTGGATACCGGCGCTTCCGTCACGGCGGGTATGCCGGCGGAGGCGGACATTTATTTCGACTCCAGCCACGTGTTCCGGCTCGTCGACGGGGCCGCCGACCGCGGCGTGCGGCCGTTGGCGTGGTTCCCCAACGCGACGCCCCTGCGGAGCGGCTGGGCGTGGGGACAACATCATCTCAAGGAGGGCGTGACGGCCTTTGAGGCGACGGTGGGGAAGGGGAGAGTCTTCGTCTTCGGCCCGGAGATCACCTTCCGCTCACAGACGCACGGGACGTTCAAGTTGCTGTTCAACACCCTGTATCGCACGGCGCCCTGACCGCGGGGCGAAAGCACGTCCTCGCACTGGATTTGCTCCGCGAAAGCGGTAGGGTGGGCCCATGAAATCCTCGCTGCGCCTCCTTTTTCTCACCCTCGTTTCCGCTGTGTTTGTCGGCTGCGGTCGTCACGACCACGCCGCGGAGAAAAAAGGCGGCGGCCACGTCCACACCGCCCCGCACGGCGGTGCGCTGATCGAGGTGGGCGAGCACGCCTACAACCTGGAGGTGCTGCGGGATCCCGCGGCGGGTAAGTTGACGGTTTGGGTGCTCGACGGACACGCGGAGAACTTCGTCCGCATCAAGGCCGCCGCCCTGGAGGCCACCGCCACGGTGGGGTCGGATAAAAAGACCGTTTCGCTCAAGGCCGTCGCCAATCCGGCGACGGGTGAAACCGTGGGCGACACCTCGCAGTTCGAAGCCCAAGCGGATTGGCTGAAGGGCTCGTTGCCGGTCGAAGTGACTTTCGCGGCGTTTGAGATCAAGGGCCGGCGGTTCGAGCGGCTGTCGGGCAAGGCCGGCGTGGCGGCCAAGTAATCGGTCGCTGGTCCATGTCGGCAACGCCGTCACGATCGCGGGCGCAGCTTGTGCTCCTCCTAGCGGCCGGGACCGCGGTGGCTTGCGGCGCGCCGTTCGCGGGACCGAAGGTGGATCACTCGCTCTGTTGCCCGCGGGGCTACAACCCGCTGAAGCATGAGGATAGGGAACTGACGGGAGACGGGCTGCCGAACCTCATGCCTGGCTTGGATCGAGGTGGCGATTCGGCGGTGTCAGGATCCGGACGGCGCGCCCCGGCAGGGGTCGCGGATGCGGGTGCGAAACCACCGGTTCCCCCGCTGCCGGCGGGTCCGCCGCTTTCCGCTTTGGAGGGGCCGCCCGAAATGGTCGCGGGTTATGCCAAGGTGCATTTCAGCCAATTGGCGGGTTTCAAGTACCGGCTTCCCGCCCAGCCGGTGCCGGTCGGAGAGGCGCCGCCCGACGCTTTGGCGCAGGTGCCGGAAGTGATCCGCCGGCTCGACGGGCGCAAAGTCGTGCTGTCGGGCTTCATGTTGCCGCTGAAACTCGAGAACGGGTTCGCCACCGAGTTTTTCCTGCTCAGCAACTCGTCCCTTTGCTGCTACGGCATCACGCCCGAGATGAACGAATGGATCCATGTGCGGATGCGGGACGAAGGGTTGCCGGCGGTGCAGGACGTACCGGTATTTCTCGCGGGAAAGCTCCGGGTGCAGGCGCGCTGGGAAGGCGGTTACCTCACCGGGATCTACGAGATGGAAGGCCACGGTTTGCTGAAAGCACGTTGAGCGCGGCGGCGCGGCACGGGGTTTGCTGGTCGGGAGAGCAGCGTTTCGGTGAATGCACCGCATTAGCGGGCGCGTCTCCGTCGCGCTCCACCGCTTACAAAGTGAACGTTTCCAGAAAAGCGACTTGCGCGACCTTGGGGCGGGGCCAACCCTCGCGGGGAATTTTCACTCAAACCGGTATCCTCTGATGGTTTCCGCGAGCACAGACTACGGCTATGACAGCAAGGTCGAGGGAGGCGTAATCGTCTCCCGGGCCGATGCCGCCATTAACTGGATCCGTACTAACTCCATGTGGCCCATGCCGATGGGGCTCGCCTGCTGCGCCATCGAGCTCATGGCGGTGGGGGGCGCCCGCTTCGACATCGCGCGTTTCGGGGCCGAGGTGATGCGGTTTTCGCCCCGGCAGTCCGACTGCATGATCGTGGCCGGGACCGTGACCTACAAGATGGCCCCGCAGGTGCGCCGCATCTACGACCAGATGGCCGCTCCTAAATGGGTGATCGCCATGGGTGCTTGCGCGAGCTCGGGCGGCATGTACCGCAGCTACGCCACCTTGCAGGGCGTGGACCGCATCGTGCCCGTCGACGTCTACGTCAGCGGTTGCCCGCCGCGTCCCGAGGCGCTTCTCGATGCTTTGATGAAGCTGCAGGCCAAGGTCCGGCGCGAACCGTCCGCGCGTCGTCTGCTTTCCGCCTAAGCCCTCGGCCACGCCATCATGTCCGCCGAATTTCTCGCCGCTCTCCGCTCGCGCTTTCCGCAGGCGGTGGATCGCGCCTCGGCGGACCACCCTGCGGTGAACGTGCCGTTGGCCGAAGTCGTCGCGGTCCTGAAATTTCTGCGGGATGAGCAGGCGTTCGACCTGCTGATGGACGTCACCGCCATCGACTGGGCCGAGGGCGCCAATCCCCGGTTTACCGTCGTCTACCACCTGCTTTCGACCACCCGGGCCGGCAGCTACATCCGCGTGACCGCGCCCTGCGGTGGCACGGACGAGGTCCCGGTTGCGCCGAGTGTCACGGGCCTCTGGCCGGGAGCCAATTGGCACGAGCGCGAGTGCTACGACATGTTCGGTATTCGTTTCGAGGGCCATCCGGACCTGCGCCGGATCCTGATGTGGGACGGCTATCCCTATCACCCGCTGCGGAAGGAGTTCCCGCTGGCCGGCATCGAGACGGCTCTACCCGGCGCGGACGTCGCCGAGGAAACCGGCACCCAAGTCGTGGCCGCGCCGATGGCGGGCGGTCCGTTCGTGGCCTCGAGCGGTGAAATGAACCTTTCCGAGGCCGAGCCGCGCGCCAAGG
>JBEGJD010000156.1:0-4190 GCA_041184765.1 Verrucomicrobiota bacterium
GCCCGGGCTCGGCGTGTTCCGCCACGAGCAGCACCGCCCCGCCCCACTCGCCGCCGACCGCGATGCCCTGCACGACCCGCAAGAGCACGAGCAGCGCCGGAGCCCAGAGACCAATCTGCGCGTAAGTCGGCAGCAACCCCACGAGGCACGTCGCGGCGCCCATCATCACGAGCGTGGCGACCAACGTCGACTTGCGACCCAGCCGGTCCCCGAAATGCCCGAAGATGATGCCACCCAGCGGCCGCGCGAAAAACCCCACAGCGTAGCTGGCGAACGACGCGAGCGTGCCGGTGACGGGGTCGAGCTGCGGGAAGAAGAGCTGGTTGAAGACCAGCGCGGCGGCCGTGCCGTAGAGGAAGAAATCGTACCACTCGATGGCGGTGCCCAGCATGCTGGAGTACAGCACGCGCCGGAAACCGGCCGGGTCGCGCTCGGTTGGGTTCATGGGGTCGGGGTACGGAAACCGTGCTCGCGCTGGTGATTGCGTGGCAATGCCGGATTGGCGCGCCGGCCAGCGCGCGGATGGTCGACGCTGGTCGCGCAACGAAACCAGCTGAGCCGAAACGGTACGACCGTGAAAACGGGCTGCCGGAGAATAACGCGCAGTACCGAACGGCTGGCTTGTCGCGGTCACCGCGTCCGCCTTTTCTCGAATACGCTTTCCTCGCTTGGACTTCCCCGCCGCGAGGAGCTCACCCCCCAAACCCTATATGAAAGCCCGCCGTCTGTCCGCTGCGCTCGCTTTGCTCCTCGTAGCTCTCCCAACCTTCGGCCGCGCCGCCGACCACCAGGGCGACGTCTCCGCCGTCCGCGTCGTGCGCCACATGGACAAGCACCCCGGCTCCTCGGAGCTTTGGGAGCCCTACCTCGCGCAATGGAAGGGCCGGCACCTCGTCGCGGCGTTCGGCGTGAAGATCCCGGGCAAGACCGACATGGGCGACATCATGGCGAGCGTCTCGACCGACGACGGCGACACCTGGGGCGATCCGGTCACCATATTCAACCACCAGGAGCGTCAGGGCACCCTCCGCTTCGCCTACGCGAACGCCATCCTCTACAAGATCCCCGAGCAGGACGTGATGTGGGCCTTCGCGATGCGTTGCCCGATGAATTACCGCCACAGCGAGGACTCGCAGCTGGTCGGCGCGTACAGCGCGGATGGCGGAAGATCCTGGAACCCCGTCGAGCTCGCGATGGCGTACACGGGCCCGCTCATCTGCGTCGCCGGCCCGTACCGCGTGATGGAGAACGGAGTGCCGCGCTACCTGTTCCCGATGCACCGCAACACGCGGCGCAACGACCCGCTCGGCTCGCGCGACCACTTCGTCCTGAGCAGCACGACGCTGATGGAGTGGAGCCTCGCCGCGTACGTCCCGCAGCCGGTCACCGGCCCGAGGGTTTTTCTGCACGAGGGCAACATCGCCCCCGGAGATGCCCCGGGTGAATTGAAGATGGTGATGCGCACCGCAGACTACGAGGACGAGCGAAAGATGACCGATCCCCCGCGCGCGTTCTCGACCGTCAGCCGCGACGGCGGCCGCACTTGGAGCGCGGCGCAACAGGAACCGGACCTCTGGAACGCGAAATCGAAGGCCTTCTTCGGGCGGACGGCGTTCGGCACACACGTGTACGTCTACAACGACGGCCCCGCCTCGCCCGCGCCCGGCAGCCGCATGGCGCTGCGCTACAAATTGAAGCCCGCCGGCGGCGGCTGGGGCGCGGAGAAGACCTTCTACGACGCCGGCATCAAGAACTCCTACCCCACGCTCATCGAGGTCGCCCCGGGCGATTTCCGCGCGGTCTGGGACAGCGGCACCAAGGATCGCAGCCGCACTCACATCCAGTTCGGAAAGTTCCGCGTGGCGCGGCCCTGATCGGTCGGAGGACTGGAACGGGCGACGGCAATCTCCTTGAGGCGCACCGGCACCGAAGGAATCTTCCCTGCGGCTCGTTCATGAACTCCGAATCCCAAGCTCCCGCCGGAAAACCGCCCCGCGGACCCCGCCGGAGCGCTTGCGCCGCGAAGTCGCGCGAGCAGGAGATCGAGCGACTCCATCGGATGTCCGTGAAGGAGCGAATCTCCGAGGCCCTCGGCATGGGAGAACGCTTTTCCTGGATCAAACCCGCCCGGCCCGGGAAAGAGGAATGAACGGCGCGAACGAGCTGCTGCGAAAATCCGAGGAAGTCCTCGCGCTGCTACGGCGACATCGGGTGGACGCCGTGGTGATCGGCGCAGTCACACTCGTCTGATCTCATCGAGAAACCTCCCTTACCCATGATCCGGCTCCTCCTCTTCCTCGCCGCCTCGTCGGTCGTCGTGCTCCGCGCCGCACCCGCGCCTGAGTTCTTCGACGTCTTCCCCGCCAACTCCAACGGCGTCACCCGCCACCGCATCCCGGGCGTCGTCGTGACGACCAAGGGCACCGTGCTCGCGTACTGCGAGGCGCGGATCAACAACAGCTCCGACTGGGGTGAGATCGAGGTGCACCTCCGTCGCTCCACTGATGGCGGCCAGACGTGGGACGCGCCGCGCCGGATCGCCCACCGCGGCACCCGCCTCGAGGGCAACCCGCGCAAGAAATCCGGCGGTGAGCGCGAGCAGACGGTCAATAACCCCGTCGCCATCGTCGACCGCGTCACTGGCGCGATCGAGTTCGTCTACTGCGTGAACTACGCGCGCGCCTTCGCGATGCGCAGCACCGACGACGGCGTCACGTGGACCGAACCCGTGGAGATCACCGCCAGCTTCGAGCCGTTCCGCCGACACTACGACTGGAAGGTCATCGCGACCGGTCCCGGGCACGGCATCCAGCTCAAGAGCGGCCGCCTCGTCGTGCCCATCTGGCTGGCCTACGGCGGCGTCGGCGACCACGGCCCCTCGGCGGCCGGCACGATCTACAGCGACGACCACGGCAAGACCTGGCGCGCGGCGACGTCGCGGTTCCCAACGCCGGCGATTACAGCAGCCCCAACGAGACGATGCTCACGGAGCTTTCCGACGGACGCGTGATGCTGGTCACCCGCAGCCTCTCCAAGACGAACCGCAAGATCGTCACCGTCGGGCCGGACGGCGCCACTCGTTGGGAAAAGCCCGTCTTTCAGGAGCAACTTTGGGAGCCGCGCTGCATGGCGAGCATCACCTCCCATCCTTCGAGGCCGGGCACGTTGCTCTTCTCCAATCCGCACACGCTGCCCGCCGAACCCGGTGGCAAGAGCGCCCGCCGAAACCTCTCGATCAAACTCAGCCGTGACGACGGCAAGACGTGGCCCGTCAACCGCACGCTCGACTCCGGACCTTCGGCGTACTCCGACCTCGCGGTCTTGCCGGACGGACGCGTGCTCTGCCTCTACGAGGCCGGCAACGACATCCGCCTCGCGCGCTTCGACCTCGCCTGGGTCGAGGGCGCGGCGAAGACCCCCTGACGCGCGCGGCCGGGTCTTGACGCGGAAACGGCCTTGAGCCCTCCGCGTCGGGCAGCAGCTTTACCACCTTCCTGCCCGCGGCCTGCGGGCGAACCCTACCCCTTCGTTCCATGCGCCACACCTCCGCGCGGCTCGCCGCCGTCATCCTGTCCGCCACCGCGTCCGCCCAAGTCGTTCCGCCGCGCCCGGCTTCCGAGGCCGCGGCGAAGGGGCCGGCCGTCACGCTGAACCCGTTCGAGGTGAAGGCCGAGGCCGACAACAGCTACGGCGCCCTCAACTCCAACTCGCTCACGCAATTCAACACCGCGCTGAACCGCACGCCCGTCTCCGCCGATATTTTCACGGAGGATTTTATGCGCGACATCAGCGCGACCTCCATCGAGGAGATGCTTAACGGCTACGGGGCCGGCGCCGGCACGGTGATGTCGAACCCCGACTCCGACGCTCTTTCGCAGCAACCCGGCGACCGAGTCGGCAACCAGACCATCGGCATCCGCGGGACCGGCGGCGGCGCCGTGCACCGTGACGGTTTCTCCGCGACCGGTCCGGCCAACAACTTCGGCACCACCGCTACCGGCATCTCGTCGACCTTCGACGTCGAACGCGCGGACGTCGTGCGCGGCCCGCAGGGACTGCTGTACGGCGCCGGCGGCGCCGGCGGCACGGTCAACACCGTCTCCAAGCGCGCCAAGTTCGGCCGTAACGAGGGCCGCGCGTCGTGGCGCGTCGACCAGTACGGCTCCAAGCAGGGACAGTTTGACTACAAC
>JBEGJD010000157.1:0-7820 GCA_041184765.1 Verrucomicrobiota bacterium
GGCCGACACGCGCCTTAAGACCTACGAACGCCCGCTCCAACAACGCGGTCTGTCCAAGAATCCCACGGACGCCGAGATGGTCCGCTGGTGGGAATCGTACTACCGGAACTGAAGCGCCACGAGTTTGTCACGTATTACGTGACGCAGCCGCCGGCGGCGGGTTGGTAACGTAATACGTTGCGCAGGCCCGCGGCCGGAAGTTTTCCGGCGCGCCGGACAGCCGGATCAGGAGACCGGGGCGATGGTCTCGGCGACCGGCGTGCGGTAGGCCTTGAGCGCGGGCACCACGCCGCCGAGGGCGCAGCCGGCGATCATCGCCAGCGGACAGATCGCCAGTACCGGATGCCATTCGGAGAGGTTCAGCACGACGCCCGTTTGGGCCCGGATCACCTGCGCCACCGCGGTGAAAAGCGCGGCGTAGACCGCGAAGCCGAGGACGGCGCCGAGCACACCGATGCCGGCCGCCTCGGCCAGCACCGCGCCGAAAACCGTCCGGCGCCGGGCGCCCAGCGCGCGCAGGATCGCCAGGTCGCGCTGCCGCGCGCTCATTGAGTTGTAGATACTCGCCAGCACCGAAGCTGCGGCGACCAGAGCCACCAAGTAGGCCACGAGTGCCAGCACCTGGTCGAACCACGCGATCTTGCCGAAGAGCTCCGCGACGATCGCGCCCACCGGATAGGCGAACGTGAGGCGGTTGCCCTGTTTGTTGTACATCATGTCCAGCATGAACCCGCCGGCGGGCGAGCGGAGCTGGAGGAGCACGGCGCTGACGTCGGTCGCGGCCTTCGGATCGTGGCCGCTCATCGTCTGCAACCCTCGCAGCGGGATCCACACCACGCGGTCGGCCGGAGTGTTGGTGGGGGCGAGGATGCCCGTGACGGTGAAGTCCTCGGCGTGCTCAGCCTTGGGGTCAAAGGACAGGCCGTGGAACGGACGGAAGGTGGAACCCACGCGCAGGCCCAGGCGCTGCGCCGCGAAGCTGCCCACCACCGCCTGCCGCTGGTCGGGAGCGAAAAGAGCACCGCCCGGCTCAAGGGTGAACTTCCTGCCGGGCGCGTACTCCACCTGGGTGAATAGCTCCGGCACCGTGCCGACCAGACGGAAGCCGCGCAGGTTGTCCCCCACGGCGATCGGGATCGCCGTCTTGATCATCGGATGCCGGCGGATCGCCTCGGCATCGGCGGCCGGGATGTTTCCGGGTGAAGCCTCGAGGTGGAAAATCGCGTTGAGCACCAGCTGCAGCTTCGAGCCGCGCGCCCCCAGCACGGCGTCGAAGCCGGAATTGGCCTGCGTGAACGCGGCGTGCGCCTGCGTCTTCACCATCCAGACGCACATGAGCAGTCCGCAGGCGAGCGCGATGCCCGCGGCGGTGACCCACGTGGAAAGCGCGTGTTGCCGCAGCGAGCGGTAGACGATCAGAGGGAGAGTCATCGTGTCGCCTCCACCGCCGGGCGGTTCACCTCGGCGAAATCGCGCCGCAGCTCGAAGCGACCAAGCACTTCCTCGTCGTGGCTCACGAGCAGCAGGGCGGCGCCCTGCTCTCGGCAAACCTCGCGGATCAACGCGAGCGCCTCCTGCGCGTTGCGGCGGTCTAGGTTGCCCGTGGGTTCGTCGGCCAGCACGAGCCGCGGGTGGTTCACCAGGGCACGCGCGACGGCCACGCGCTGCTGCTGGCCGGTCGAAAGCTGGCGCGGATAATGGTTAAGGCGGTGGCCAAGACCGACGCGCCCGAGCATCTCTCGGGCGTGCGCGCGGTCGGCGCCGCGCGGGCCGAACGACATCCCGAGCAGCACGTTCTCCAGCACCGTGAAGCCCTGCAGCAGATTGAAGGTCTGGAAGATGTAGCCCAGCTTCTCCGCGCGCAGACGGTCGCGGCCGGCCTCGCGCAGCGCCGTCATCTCGACGCCGTCGATCGTCACCACGCCGGAATCGGGGGCAAGGATGCCCGCGACGAGGTTGAGAAAGGTCGTCTTGCCCGAGCCGCTCTCACCGCGCAGCGCGAGCTGCTCCCCGGCCCCGAGCCGGAACTCCGCGACGTCGACCACCTTCACGGAAGCGCCCTCCGGGGTGACGAAGGACTTGGCGAGGTTCGAGACCGAAAGCATCGCGCGAACCAAAGCCGCCCGCGCGGAAAATCAAAATGTCTTTTTTCCCACGCCCGGCGCATTCAGCGTCGCCGCCGCGATGTGCCACCTGTGCCTGCTCCCGCCCGACGCCGAATGGCCGCTTTCGCGTGCGGGTCGTGCCGAGTTCGAGCGGCGTTGCGCCAAGGCCCGCCGCCGGGCCGAACGAGTGCGGACCACGATGACAACCGCAGCTTCGACTGTCACCACACCAGCAGACCGCCCGCAAACGTCAGGCCCGCGCCCACGCTGCAGAAAATGATGCGGTCGCCGTCGGCGAAGATTCCCTCCTCCGCCGCCCAACCCAGCGCCATTGAGACACTCGCGGCGCTGGTGTTGCCGTACTTGGAGATGGTCACGACGAACTTATCGTAGGGAATTCCCACGCGCTTGCTCACCGCGGTGAGGATGCGGGCGTTGGCCTGGTGAGGTACGACCCACGCGATGTCCTCCGGCCGCAGGTTCTCTCGGCGCAAGGTCTGCTCGATCTGCTCCGCGAAACCCACCACGGCGTGCTTGAAAACCGCGGTGCCGTTCATCTGGAGGTAGAAATCCTTCAACTCGCAGCCTTCGCCGCCCGGCCAAGGTTTCAGGGCGCCGCCGCCGGGACGCTGGATCGACTCGAATTGGTTGGCGTCACCGCTCAGGGCCATCCGGTGAAGACGGTGTCCGCCCTCGCCGGTCGTGAGCACCGCCGCGCCGGCGCCGTCGCCGAACAGGAAGGCCGTCTCGTGGTCCTCGGGGTTGGTAATGCGGGAAAGGAGCTCAGCGGTGACGACCAGAACGTTGCGCGCCGATCCGCCGAGGATCAGGGACCGACCGACTTCCAGCGCGTAAAGCCACCCCGAACAGGCCGCGTTCAGGTCGAAAGCGAGGGCGCGCGGAGTGCCCAACCGGCGAGCGAGCGCGCTCGCCATCGAGGGTACCGGTTGGTCGGGAATGATCGTGGCCATGATGACCGCGTCGATGACCTCGGCGCCCATTCCAGCCTGAGCCAGCGCGTGCTGCGCGGCGACCACGGCGAGGTCCGTCGCCGACTCATCCTCCGCCGCGTGCCGGCGCTCCTTGATCCCGGTCAGCCGCACCACCTCCTCCTCGGTGCGATTGGGAAAGGCCTTCAGGATTTCGCTATTCGGCCGGATATTCGCCGGGGCCGCGTGGCCCACGCCCGCGATGCGGACGGTTTCGGATTTGGTGCTCAATCGAGCCGCGATGAAAACGCCGCCCGCGGCGGCGTCGATTCAAGATTTCCGCGCCGCGAGGTACCGCGCGACGTCGTCGCCCGAAACCCGCCCGCCTGGACCCGTGGCCTCGATGCCCGTGACCGCGGCGGAGTCGAGCCCCGCCTCCTGCGCGAGCTTCAGCGCTTTCGGCGTCCAGACCAGCGCGGCCGCTGCTTTCGGGGCGGAGGGCGCGGCCGTCGCCGCGCCGGAGCCGGAGGCGAGATGCCGCAAAGACTCGTCGGAAGTCTCGATCCGCAGGAAGGGCGCACCGGAGGGCTTCACGTCGCCACCCGCGGCAAGCACGGCCTTGACCACCCCTTCGCAGGGAGACTCGAAGTCGAAGACCGACTTGTCGCTCTCCAGCTCCGCCACTTTCTGGCCCTTGGTCACCCGGTCCCCGGGTTGAACCTTGAGCGAGATCACGGTCAATTCATTCACCGTGGCGCCCATCGCGGGCATGGTGACGTCGATAAGGAAGGGTTCCATCCGATGAGGGTTTGAGCGGAGTGTGGTGCCCGTGAACCGTGACGGTCAAGCGGGCCGTCCGCTCGAGCGCGGCCTTGCCCGGGTCGCGCGTCAGGGCAGGTTCGAGCCACCCCATGCGCCCCGCCGCCCTCGCCCGTTTCGTCACTGCGCTGATCACAACCCTGCTCGCCGCCACCGCCCCGCGCGCGGCCGAGCCGCCGCCGAACATCGTGCTCATCTTCGTCGACAACCTCGGCAACGGGGACGTCGGGTTCAGCGGCTCCAAGCTCCACCGCACGCCGAACCTCGACCGTATGGCGGCCGAAGGCGCGCGCTTCACCAGTTTCTACGTGGCGAGCGGAGTATGCACGCCCAGCCGGGCCGCGCTCCTCACCGGCTGCTACCCACGGCGCGTGAACCTCCACGTGAGCGGCGCCGGCCTGCCTGTGCTGCGTCCGGTGGACACCAAGGGGCTCAATTCCGACGAGACCACGATCGCCGAGACCCTGAAGACGGTGGGCTACGCCACCGGTATCTTCGGCAAATGGCACCTCGGCGACCAGCCGCGCTTCCTTCCGACACGCCAGGGCTTCGACACGTTTTTCGGTATTCCGTACAGCGACGACATGACGCCCGGGCCCGGGCCCAAGGCGGCCTTCCCGGAGTTGCCGTTGATGCGCGACGAGACCGTGATCGAGGCGCCCGTTGACCGCGATCACCTTGTGCGGCGCTGCACCGAGGAAGTGATCGCGTTCATCGAACGCCACGCGGCGCGTCCGTTTTTTGTCTACCTACCGCATACGATGCCGGGCTCGACCGCGCACCCGTTCTCCAGCCCGGCGTTCCGCGGCCGCAGCCGCAACGGCGCCTACGGCGACGCGGTCGAGGAGCTCGACTGGTCGGCCGGGGAAATCCTCGCGGCGCTCCGCCGCCTCGGGCTCGACCGGCGCACGCTCGTGATCTGGACCTCCGACAACGGCGCCGTGCGGCGCAATCCCCCGCAGGGCAGCTGCGCCCCGTACCAAGGCTGGGGCTACGACACTTCGGAGGGAGCGATGCGCATGCCCTGCGTGATGCGCTGGCCGGGCCGGATCCCGGCCGGGCGCATCACCGACGAGGTGTGCTCGACGATCGACCTGCTGCCGACCTTCGCCGGCCTCGCGGGCGCGGCCTTGCCGCCGCGGGAAATTGACGGACACGACATCGGCCCGACCCTGCTCGGCACCCCGGGGGCGAAGTCACCATGGGATGAAAAAGGATTCTGCTACTACTTCGGCGCGCAATTGCAGGCGGTGCGCGCGGGGCCGTGGAAACTGTATCTGCCGCTGGAGCAAAAGATCATCAACCTCACAGGGAAACGCGCGCTGGCGGCGGCAGCGCTCTACGACGTGCGCCACGACGTCGGCGAAGAAAGCGAAGTCTCCGCGCAGCAGCCGGAGGTTGTTCAACGCCTGAAGTCCCTCGCCGAGAAGACCCGCCGCGTTATCGGCGACGAAAACCTACCGGGCATCGGCCAGCGTCCCGCCGGTCACGAGCCGAATCCAGTGCCGCTCAAGTCCGCCGCGAAGCGCGGCTGACCCAGCGCGGCTCAAGTTCGCATCTGACGGAACAGCCTTCGGCCGTCACGGAAGCGGCATGGTCCGCGGCGGGCGGCCGCGGCCACACGGGATGCCTCTCGTCCGGAAATACCGGACCGACGTTCGTCATGAAATGCGTGTGATGTAGCCGGGCGCCACCCTCGGATAGTCGGAAACTCCTTCCGCCAATTTCCAGTCACTCCCTCTCGCTTTCACTCACCACTCCCAGCGCGGCACGGTCCGAGCGACAATTCGGTTGCTTCGGACCTCCTCTCGGTAAATCCGTGACAATCCACGTCCATCCGTGGTTGCCGCCTCGCGAAGCTGTTCGGAAACGCATCCGACCCCAAAGTCAGCCATCCTGTCCGACACTTTGAAAAATCTCGCGTGGGCGCGCGGGCGGAAGTCACGTTCCGCGCGAAACGCCACCCCATGACGAAGAACGAACTCGCCCGCCGCCTCGCCGTCTGCAGCTGGTCGCTGCAACCCTCGGACCCCGTCGCGTTGCTCGACGCGCTCGCCGCCACGGGCGTCGCGCGCGTGCAGCTCGCCCTGGATCCGCTCCGCGCGGAGCCGGCGGTTTGGGGAAAGTTTCCCGAACTGGCGCGCGCCCGCGGCGTCGAGATCGCCTCCGGCATGTTTGTGACCGTCGGGGAGGACTACACTTCGCTCGACTCGATCCGCCGCACCGGCGGGGTGGTGCCCGACGCCACGTGGGACGAGAATTGGCGCAACATCCAGGCGGTGGCGGCCCTCGCGGCGAAGCTGGGGCTGCGACTGGTGACTTTCCACGCGGGCTTCCTGCCGCACGAGGAGACCGACCCGGATTTCCGCAAGCTGCTCGAGCGCATCGACCGCATCGCGGGGGTTTTCGCGCGTGACGGTATCGCGCTCGGTTTCGAGACCGGACAGGAGACGGCGGAGACGCTCGCCGCGTTCCTGCGCGTTCTCGGCCGCAAGGACGTCGGTGTGAACTTCGACCCGGCCAACATGATCCTTTACGATAAGGGCGAGCCGCTCGCCGCCCTCCGCACGCTCGGACCGTGGATCCGCCAGTGCCATCTGAAGGACGCACGTCGCACGCGCGTTCCAGGCACCTGGGGCGAGGAAGTCGCGGTCGGCGCCGGCGAAGTCAACTGGGCGGCGTTCCTCGGGACGCTCGAAACACTTGGATTCCGCGGTGATCTCTGCATCGAGCGTGAAGCCGGCACGCAACGGGTCGCCGATATTCGCGCCGGGCGCCTGCACCTCGAGTCCCTCGTACGCTGAGCCACCTCTTTTCACATGGTTAACGTCGCCGTTGTCGGTCTCGGTTTCATGGGGGTCACACACCTCCGCGCGTACCTCCGCCTGCCGGGGGTCCGCATCGCCGCGCTCTGCGCGTCACGCCATCTCCCGGAGAACGGTGATTTCTCCTCCGTTTCCGGAAATATCGCGATGGGAGAGCCGCTGCGGCTCGACATGACCGGCGTGCGCGCCACGAGAGACTTCGAGTCACTGCTTTCGGATCCGGGAATCGACCTGATCGACCTGTGCGTACCGACCCCGCGCCACGTCGAACTTGCCACCCGCGCGCTGCGCGCCGGCAAGCACGTGATCTGCGAGAAACCGCTGGCGCGGACGGCGGCGCAGGCCCGCGAGATTCTGGCCGCGGCGCGGGAGGCGCGCGGTTTCTTCATGCCGGCGATGTGCCTGCGTTTCTGGCCGGGCTGGACGTGGCTGAAACAAACGGTTGAAGCCGGCACCTACGGCGCGGTGAAAGCAGCGCGTTTCCGGCGCGTGGGCGAGGCGCCCGCTTGGGGACGGGACGTTTATCTCAACGGTGCGGTATCGGGCGGCGCGTTGCTAGACCTGCACATCCACGATGTGGATTTCGTGCAGCACCTGTTCGGGCGTCCAAGGGCGGTCTACGCGCAGGGCGTGGGGTTCCACAGCGGTGCGATCGACCACGTGGTCGCGCAGTACACGGTCGCCAACGGAGCCGCCGTGAGCGCCGAGGGAAGTTGGGCGATGGCGACGGGCCACGGCTTCAATATGGCGTACACGGTGGTTTTTGAACGGGCCACGGCTGACTACGACCTCGCCCGCGGCAACGATGCATTGAAAGTCTTCGAGGATGGCCGCGGCGGGCGGGTGGTGCCACCGGAGCCCGGCGACGGTTACATTGGCGAGCTGGGCTACATGGCGGAGTGCATCGAAAAGGGCCGCGCGCCCCGTCACGTCACCGCCGAGGACGGCGTGTCCGCGGTGGAAATCTGCGAAGCCGAGGAGGAATCCATCCGCACCGGTCGTCCGGTCTCACTCCCATGAAACCATCACTCCCCCCGAGAGGTCAGGGACTTTGGAACGCGCTGATGGCGGTCGCCCTGGTGGCGACGGCACCCGCCGCCTCAGCCGCCGATCCGGTTGCCGCGGAAACCCGCCCCGCCGAG
>JBEGJD010000158.1:0-6497 GCA_041184765.1 Verrucomicrobiota bacterium
ATCATCGGCGGCCAGATGGCCTGGACGGTCAGTTTGAATCGCTTCACGCGCGCCTACTCGCTCGTCGGCAACATCCTCCAGCGCGACGGCTTCACGCTCACCGGTGATGGCGTGAGCCTCGGCAACCCGAACATGGGCAATAGCAGTTACACCGGCACCGCTCCGCCCTGGACCGACGGCGCCCTCACCGGCGCGGGCACGCTCGCCCAAAGCGGCGGCGACGTCACCGTTTCCGCGCCGATGTTCACTGCGGCGCACGTCGGATGGTTCATCATGACCCCCGCAACGAGCGCGCTCGCGCTGATCACCGTCTACAAGGACTCCCAGAACGTCACGGTGAACGGATCCCAGACGCTTTCGGGTGTCGCCTACATCCTGACCCCGGGTCCGGCCGGTTACCAGGGCCTCGACACCGGCGTCGCAGGATCCCTCGTGCGAAAGGGAAACTTCTCGTACTTTGCCGGCGCCATTCCCGCCGCGGAGGCCACCGCACCCGACCCGGTGCCAGCCTCGCTCTTTCGGACGAGCAAGCCGGCATGGTTCGGTGACCTGCCCTGGCCGCCCTTCGACGCGAGCCGCCCGCAACCAACCTACACTTCAATTCCCGCGGGCTATCGCTGGGTGAACGGCGTCGGACCGACCCCTGATCCCACCAAGACCCAGCCACCCATCAACGTCCGCATCGGCAAGTGACCGCCGTACACGCACGCCCCGACGATTTAGATGGAGCTCGCCCCGTTCCTGAAGGACGGGTCCGGCCAGCTCGCGCGCCGCTCGGTGCGCGCGACGGTCGCGACCACCGCGGCCGCGGGGCTGGACTTCACGGTCCGCCTCGGCTCCGTCGCCGTCCTCGCGCGCCTGGTGAGCCCGGCGGACTTCGGTGTGGTGATGATGGCCGGGGCCGTGGTCGCGGTCGCCGAGCAGTTCCGGGACCTCGGGCTATCAACGGCCACGATGCAGCGTCCGGACCTTTCGGAAGCGGAAGTCACGAACCTGTTCTGGATCAACGCCGGCGCCGGCGCGCTGCTCGCGCTCCTGTTGTGCGCGGTGTCTCCGCTGCTCGCCGCGCTGCTTGATGATCCACGGCTCATCCCGATCACCTGCGCGCTGTCGCTGACGCTCCCGGTCGGCGGGCTCGCGGTTCAACACCAGGCGTTGCTCGGGCGCAGCCTGCGGCTGGGCCGACTCGCCACGGTGCGCGTCGCCGCGAGTATCGCGGCCACGGCACTCGCGGTCTGGCTGGCTCTACGCGGCGCGGGTTGCTGGGCCCTGCTGTGGCGCGAGGTCGCTCGGGCCGTTCTGCTCACCGCCGGGACCTGGTGCCTCATGCCCTGGAAACCCGGCCCACCGCGCGACCTCGCCGGCATCCGCCCGCACCTCCGCTTCGGCGCGAATGTGCTGGGTTCGAATCTCCTGGGGGCTCTCGCCGCCAGCTGCGACCGGCTGATCCTAGGCGGATTCGCCGGGCCCGCGGCGGTGGGCGTCTACCGCCAGGCCGCTCAGCTCGTCGCCACACCCACCGACCAACTCCTCGGACCGCTCTACCAGGTTGCCCAGCCCGCGTTGAGCCGCGTGCAACACGAGCCGGAGCGTTACCGGCGCGGTTACGCCCGGCTGCTGACACTCGTGTCGATCGTGACGATGCCGGTCAGCTTGTTCCTGGCCGTGTTCGCGGAGGAAGCGACGCTTGTGCTCCTCGGGCCCGGGTGGAGTGAAGCGGTTCCCGTCGTGCGAATCCTGTGTATCGCCGCGGTTTTCCGCCAATCGGTCGGCTCCACCGCCTTGATCCTCCTCACGCGCGGTGACGCCCGCACCTGCCTGCGTCTGGCGGCGCTTAACCAGCTCCTCCTCGTTCCCGCCATGCTCCTCGGCGCAAAGGACGGGCCGCGGGGAGTCGCCCTCGCGGAGGTAACGGTGGCGACGCTGATGATTATCCCGCGCCTCCGCTCCGCGTGCGTCGCCTCTCCCGTCGGCCACCGACTCCTGCTTGCAACCCTCGCCCGGCCGTTCGCCGCCGCCACCCTGATGACCGTCCTGCTCCTCTCGTCGGGAACCGCGCTCGAACCGCTCGGAGCACCGGCGCGCCTCGCGGTCGGCGCCGTCCTCGCGACCGCCGCATTCGCCGCCGCGTGGCTGGTGCTTCCCGGCGGCCGAGCCTCCGCCGCGGATCTCGCCACCGACCTTCGCTCCGGGCTCCGGCCAGCCATCGCGACCTCCACCGCCTGATCATGACGACGCCCGAACTCCCGGCACTCGCCGGCTGCCATCGCCTTTGCCTGACCCCCACGCGGAACGAGCGCTGGATCGTCGCTCCGTTCCTCGCCGCGACCCGCATGTGGGCCACGCGCGTCATCATCGCTGATCAGGGATCGACCGACGGAACCCGGGAATTCCTCAATTCCGCTCCCGGCGTGGAGGTCCTCCCGAATCCTTCCACCGAATACGACGAGGCTGGACGCCAACGCTTGCTGCTTAGCGCCGCGCGGCGCGTGGAAGGTCCGCGTTTGCTGCTGGGTCTCGACGCCGACGAGGCGCTGTCGGCGAACTGCGCCGCCAGCAGCGACTGGGTGCGCATCGCGGCCGCGGCGCCGGGCACGGTGGTGCGGCTGCGTTGGGTGAACCTGCTACCCGGCCTGCGCGAAGCATGGATTCCGCCAAGCCACACCCCGTTCGGTTTCATCGACGACGGTTCCCCGCACGAAGGCCGCGCGATCCACAGTCCGCGCGTCCCGCATCCCGCGGGAGCGCCGTTCCTCGATCTCGATGACATCGTCGTGCTGCACTTCCAGTACACCGCGTGGGAGCGGATGCGCAGCAAGCAGCGCTGGTACCAGGTGTGGGAACTGCTCAACGGCGCCAGCCCCCTCCAGATCTACCGCCAGTACCACCACATGCATGGCGGCTGGCCGGCGGAGGAGATTGCGCCGGTTGACCCGGCATGGCTGACGGGCTTCGCGACGCGCGGCGCGGACTTCGACCGGCTCGAGTCCGAACCACTGCCTTGGTGGGACCGCGAAGTGGTGAAGCTAATCGAGCAACACGGCCCCGGGCGTTTCCGGCGCCTCGCGATCTGGGATCGCGACTGGAACGCCGTCGCCCGGCAGCTCGGCCACAAGTCACCCGCGTTCGCCGATCCGCGCGGCCCGCAGGAGCGCGGGGCCCACCGGCTGCTTGCCCTCACCCAAGCCCGCCGAGGCGGCTGGTCCGCCCGCGGGATCGAGCGCGCCCTCCGGCTGGCTGGCTGGTGACACCGCGATCCGACCTTCCATGAAAACCATCCCGCCCGCCGTCGACACCGACCCCGCGCACGGCATCGCCGAGCGCAACGAATACGGCCTGACCATCCTTTCCCCCATCGGCGTCAAGGCCAGTCGCCGTATCCTTTACGTTAATTCCTACGGCGGCCGCTGCCATTGGAATGAAATCAAGCACGGGATCGTGGCACCCCATCATCTCTGGGGCAGCCTCGAGCTCGTGCGCCTGGGATACGAGGTAGGACTCGCGGAGCCGCTCCCGGATTTCTATCTGCACCGCAACCCGCTGCCGCACGACCTGAAGCTGCTTTCCGCCGTCCGGTCATGGCTCGGCCGCGACGGCATCGTCTACTGCGGGCACAACGTCCTCTACTGGCTGCCGCTCCTGCGCGAACTCGGCGCCCACCACTGCCGGATCGTATCGCTGCTCTTCGCCCGGGAGCCGTTGGACCAGAGCCGTGCCCACAGCGGGATTATCGCGCTCACCCCGCCCGCCGCGGAGCACGCTCGGAAGCTCGCCCCCAAGGCGCGCGTCGCCCACCTGAGCTGGGGCGCGAGCGTCGGGCTCTTTCCCAAGCTCGACTATGCCCCGGAGTCGTTCCTCTCCTGCGGCCGCACCCGCCGCGACGACGTCACCCTCGTCGCCGCCGCGAACCTTTCGCGCCGCCAGTTTCGCGTCGTCTCCCCCTTGCGGCCTTCGGACTACACGTGGCCGCCCAACGTCCGGGTTTCCCGCGGGGCGCCCGGAGAAACGTACACCGAGTTTCTCCGCGACCAGTACGGCGACTGCGCCGCTTCCCTGATCATCCTCTCGCCTGACCCGCTCCAACGGACCGCCGTGGGCATGACCAACCTGATAGAAGCCCTCGCGATGGGTCGTCCCGTCATTGTCACCCGCACCGGCGCAATCCCCGCCGAGCTGGATGTCGAGCAGGCCGGCTGCGGCGTCCATATCCCGGCCTCCGACCCGAACGCGCTGGTCCGCGCCATCGAGCAGGTCGCCTCCGATCCGCGCGGCGCCGCGGAGATGGGCGCTAACGGCCGCAAGCTTTGCGACCGGCGGTACAACATGGGGCGTTTCGCGTCCGACCTGCACGGGTTCCTGGAATCGCTCTAATCCCGCCCTTGCTTCCCGATCCCCGACCAACGCTCCGGTCCGCGCTCCGCCGCGTGCTGGACACACTCGACCTCCGGATCGTGCGGCTCGCCACCGACCAGGTGCGCGGTCACGACCCTTACCGGGATCTCGCTTGGCTGCTCCGCCGGCGTCCGCACCCGGTCATTCTCGACGTCGGAGCCAACGACGGCGAGACGGTCGCGACTTTCCTCCGCCGCTTCCCGGACGCGCGCATCCTCGCGTTCGAGCCGTACGCCCCTCTCTACCAGCGCCTGCGCCGGCGATTCCGCCACGCGACGACAGTGGAGACGCTTAACGTCGCCCTCGGGGCCACCTTGGGCACCGCGCGGCTCCACCTCTATTCGGGCCACCGGATGAACTCCCTGCTGCGCCTCGACGCGGATCCCGCAAACCCGATGGCGTCCGGTTTCGCGGAGAAGGGCTCCGTCTCCGTGCCGGTCGCCACCGTCGACGACGTCGCGCGCGAGCGCCGCCTGCCGCGGATCGACATCCTGAAGGTCGACACCCAGGGCTACGACCTCGAGGTGCTGCGGGGCGCCGGGAGCCAACTCGCGGCCCGCCGCGTCGGCGCGGTCCTGCTGGAGGTGAACTTCGTGCCGATGTACGAACGCCAAGCCTCGTTCACCGAACTGCACGCGTTCCTCTCCGGCCACGGCTACCGGCTGGTCGATTTCTACAATCACCAGCGCGCCGCCGGAGTCACCGCGTGGTGCGACGCCTGCTACGCCGCGCCGCCCCCATGAAAGCGAGCATCGTGATCGCGACGCGCGATCGCCGCGAATCGCTCGCCGCCACACTGACCGCGCTCGAGGCGCTGCGAGCGCCACCCGGGCTTACGTGGGAGGTAATCGTGGTGGACAACGGCTCCACCGACGGAACCGCCGAGATATGCACGGGCAGGTCGAGCCATCCCTTCCCGCTCCGACGGATCAGCGAACCCCGCCGCGGGAAGTCACGCGCCCTCAACACCGGGGTCGCCGCGGCGCGCGGGGATTTCATCGCATTTCTAGACGACGATGTCCGCCCGGATGCGGGATGGCTGGAGCAGATCGCCCGACCGCTCACAGAAGGCCATGCCGACGCGGTCAACGGCTCTGTTCGCATTGCCCCGGAAAGGATCCGCCCATGGATGACCGCAACGCACCGGGCGTGGCTGGCGGAAACAAGACCGGACCGGGAGGGAGTCGGCGCTAATCTCGCCGTTCGCCGCGAGGTCCTTGGCGTGGTGCCGGGATTCGATCCTGAACTCGGACCCGGAACACTCGGGCTTTGGGAGGATTCCCTCTTTCTGGCCCAAGTGCGCTCGGCTGGTCTCCGCGTCACCGCCGCACCCGAGGCCCTCGCGGAGCATCACTTCCATGAAACCCGCCTCGAACGCAGCGGGTGGCTGAAGCACGCCGCCGCCCAGGGCCGAAGCGAAGCCTACGTTGCGTGGCATTGGGAGCATGCACCGGACCACGCGGCATTGGTCCGTGAAGTCGCGCTACGGTTCCGTCTCCTCGCCCGCCGGGTGCGTCGCCGCCCGATCGGTCCGGCGCCGGAATGGGAGCTCGATCTGCTCGCCGGCATAGCCTTCGAACGCCAGTGGCGCCGCGAGCGAAACCGCCGCCGCGCGTATTCGAGACGAGGACTCGTGAAATCCGCCGGCCCGAGATGAGACGCCGTCCGCGCATCCTTTACCTGTCTCCCTGCTGGCCACACGCGCCGACGCATGGCGGACAGCTCCGCGCACTTCACATCGGCCGCGCGCTGAAGGAGGTCGGCGACGTCCGCCTTCTCACCGTCGCGACCGACGACGCGGACGAGATGACCCGACGTCTCACGTGCGAGGAGTTCGATTGGCGGGGGGACATTCCCGCTGCCTCCCTGCCCGATCGATCATGGCGCGGGCGGCTCGGCCGCGCGCTCGATCCGCGCATCCCCCACACCAACGGCCTCGTGGCGCCGAACGGGGCTACCGGATTGCTGGGGCCGCTCGTGGCCGAAGCCGACCTCGTGTGGTTCGGACGACTCCGCAGCGCGAGCGTGTTCCCCCGCTGGAGTTGGCCGCGCTCGGTGGTCGATATCGATGACCTGCCAAGCGCCCAAGCCGAGGCGGAGGCCCT
>JBEGJD010000159.1:0-8280 GCA_041184765.1 Verrucomicrobiota bacterium
CGTCGACCTGGGAGCGGTCGGCGGCGAGCAGCGCCTCGCGCTCCGCCACGAGGGCCTGTTGCGCCTCGAGCTGCTGCTGGGTGACCAGTGTCTGGGCGTGCAGCAGCCGGAAACGCTCGAGGTCGGCCCGCGCGGTCTGGAGCTGGGCGGAGTTCTGGCGCTCGCGCGCCTCCATCTGGGCGAGACGGATCTGGTAGGGAACGGGGTCGACCTCCGCGAGAAGCTCGCCCTCTTTCACCATCTGCCCCTCCGTGAAAAGGAGACGAAGGAGCGGGCCCTCGACGCGGCTGCGCACCGTGACGGTGTTGTGCGCGGTGACCGTGCCGATGGCGCGGAGATGGACCGGCAACGAGGTCTTCTCCGCCGGCAAAGCCCGCACGGGCGTCGCCTGCTTGCCGCTGCGGGAGCGGAACGGGTTGCCGCTGGACTTGGGCGGCTCGGCGCGGAAACCGAAGTACCACACGGCGCCGCCGAAAAGCAGCAGCGTGGCGGTGTAGAGAATCCAGGGACGTTTCGCAGGGGACGTGGGTGCCATGGGTTGGGAGCGGGACACGCGGGACGTCCCGCGACACCGCGACAGACGACCATGGGGGCGGGCGCGTTGCTAGATTTTTTCTGAAATACTGGTCGGTAGATCGGCATCCACCCCGGGGACCCAAAGGTCCATCGCGAGACACCGGCCTCCGTCGGTACGGGAAGTCGGTTCGGAAGATTGGGAGACGTCGGAGGCGAGCGAGACTGGGAAGACGAGAGATTCGATCGACGTAGCCTTCGTTATCTCCTGCTCCGACCAATCCAACAGGAGCGAACGGAGGCAACGGAGCGAAGGCGCGGGGACATTCGTGCGCCGTAGTGTCCCGTCGTCCTTCGACCCGACCTGGATGATTTGGAAGGCCCGGACGCCGTGCGTGATTTGGTCCTCATCCGCGCCATCGGCGAAATCCGCGGTTAAAAAAACGGAGCGATCCAGGAATGCATTCGGCCGTCGGGAGCCGTGCATGCGCCGGGGGCGCCGGACCCCGGCTACAAACGAACCGCATTTATCCGTGTCGATTCGTGTCCACCCGTGGTTACGTCACACGCGGAGCGAGTCGGGAACGCGATGCAACCCGAGGCTTGGGCCTGTGGATCGGACTCCTTGAACTGGCGTCGGGCCTCTATGGCCTCTGTGTTCCAACTTAATTCCCGATTTGTTTGCGAGCGCCCGGGTCGACGCCCGCGTACCCTACTTCCGTCGGGATCGCTGCACGCTTTACTCGGAGTTTTCCTGTTCCCAACGTCCGCTTCCCCATGTCCGAAGTCGCGCCGCTGATCCTCCTCGCGGAGGACGACCGCAACATCCGCGAGACCACGTACGACCTGCTTACCCTGGCCGGCTTTCGCGTGCGCACCGCGACCACCGGTCGGGAAGCCGGCGCGGTGCTCGAACGCGAAAGGATGGATCTGGTCATCACCGACCTTGTCATGCCGGAGGGAGACGGCGCTTGGCTCATCGAGCGCATCCGCGGCGATAAGCTTTTGCGCGGTTTGCCCGTGATCCTCCTCACGGCTCATGCGGACACCACCAAGAATGCCGCCCACGCGAGGGAATTGGCCAACGCCTACCTCACCAAGCCGTTTGACCCCGACCTGTTGATCGAGGCGGCCAAGCGATGGTCGCGGTGTTCGCCGTTGGAGCGGGAACTGCTCTCCCCCTCATGAGGGCACCCGACCGCGGCGCGTTGGCGCCCTTCCCGATTGGTGAAAGCACACCCGCCGAGGGTGAATCACTCCTCCGGCGCGCCCTCTGGTTGATCGCGCTGACCGCCCTCGCTATCCTCGCGAACGCCTTCGCGCCAAAACTGTTTTCCGGACACTCGCTGGTGCTCGGAGTGGTCTTCTACTGGATCGCTGTGCCGTTCGTGGGTCCCCTGCCCGCGCTACTTACGCTGGCCGCCGCGATGGCGACGCTTGCCGTGAAGTGGGGTCAGCCCTTCTCCGCGTTGCTGATGGCGCTCGAAGGACTCGCGGTCAGTTTTGCGTGGCGCCGCGGACGGAACCCCCTGTTGGCCGATTTAGCGTTTTGGGCCCTGATCGGCACGCCGCTCTCCTGGTTCATTTACCACCGCGTCATTCACATTCCCCAGCCCTCGCTCGACCAGGCGCTCTGGGTGCAGCCGATCAACGGCGTGATGGCGGTCTGGATCGCGTTCCTCGTGCTGGACCAAATCTCCATCCCGGGAGCCGGAAGTTTCCGCCGCCCGGAACGGAGCTTTCGCACGGTGCTGCTCCACCGCTACGTCGCGTTCGGCACGTTTCCCATCGTCGTCGCCACGCTCATCGCGGTCGGCCGCTTCGAAAAGCGTTCCGTCGAGGAAGCCGGCGGCAACCTGCAGGTGGCGGCCAACTCCCTTGCGGAGACCGTGGAACGGCGGATCTCATCCGTAAAGGTGATCCTGCGCAACCTTACCAACCAGCTGCAGAGAATGGAGGGACCGATCGAATCCGCGGAGCTCCAGCGTTCCCTGGACAGTCTCCTCTCCCGCTCCGAGCGTTTCGGCCTTCTGCTCGCAGTCGACACGAACGGCCGCGTCATCGCGTCGGCCCCTCCGATCCGGCAATTGGTGCAGGCGGGGCGATCGGAACCGCGCCCCGTGACGAGCCCTCGATTCCTCGACGAGGCGGTAAAATCGCGCCGCATCGAGGTATCCGGCTTGTTCCGCAGCCAGATTCTTCCCGAAGAAGCACTGATCGTGCTAACCGCGCCCATGCTTGACGCCCGTGGACGGGTAACCGGGTTCATTGAGGGGTGGATACCCATATCAACCCTGGAGGACGCCCTTCGCGGCGGCGCGGATGGCACCAGGTTCCGCGCCCTGCTCACCAATAATGAAAGGGTTGTGATCGCGCAGGTAGGTTTCGGGCAGAGACCCCTGGAGAAACTGGCAAGTTCACCGCTCACGCGCACGTTGAACACTCCGCATGAGAAGCCTCTCCGGCTTACGGTCGAAAAGGGCGACGAACGCGTTTCATTTCTGTCCGCCCAAGCTCGGATCACGGGTCTCGATTGGACGCTAACCCTCCAGCGCGAGTGGCGGGACGTGATTCGCCCGGTCATCGACGCCTACGCCTGGTCACTTCTAATCATCATCACGACGCTCATCGTCGCCTCATTCTTCGCGACTTGGTCGCTCCGCGACCTCCTGCAGGCCTGGCGGGACCTGATTACCTTCTCGCGTGCCCCGACGGTGCAGGCGGTCGCGCTACGAAATTCGGCCGCACTCCGGCTGCCAGTCGAGTTCAGCGAACTGATCCGGAACCTCACCAAGATGGCGGAGCGCCTGGAGACCGAACGCCTAGGTCGCGAGGAACTTCTCGTGCAGCTCGAGTCCCGCGTTCGGGAAAGAACCTCGGAGCTCGAGCAAGCCGTCGCGCTCGCCCAGTCGGCGGACCGAGCCAAGGGCGCCTTCCTTGCCACGGTCAGCCACGAGCTGCGCACGCCGCTCACGGCCATCGTCACCGCGGTCCGACTGCTCCGAATGATGCCGACCACGCGCACCGATTCGGAAACCCGCACCCTCGCCACGCTGGAGAATTACAGCCGCGCGCTGATGTCGGTCATTTCAGACGTCCTCGACTATTCACGCCTCGAGGCCGGGGCGGTCCGCATGGAATCAGCCCCGTTTCAGCCCGCCGCGCTGGCCGCGGAAGTGGCCAGCATCCTCGCACCCGAGGTGCAGCGAAGCGGCGTGGATCTGCGCATCCGTCAGGATCATCCCGCTCCGCTCGTGTGGCCGGGCGACGTGAAGCGCGTGAAGCAGGTGCTCCTCAACCTGGCCGGAAACGCGGCGAAGTTCGTGTCGGCCGGACGGGTCGAGATCATCTCGTGGACCACCGAAAACCCGCGGCAATTGTGGTTCGCGGTGGCGGACAACGGCCCGGGCATCCCAACCGATCGGCTCGAAACCATTTTCGAGCCGTTTGTTCAATTGGAGACCAATCAGGTGCAGTCCCAGGCCGGTACCGGGCTGGGGCTCAGTATTTCGCGCCGGCTCGTGGAGTTGATGGGGGGCAAGCTCCGCGCCATCGACACCGGGGGACGCGGCGCGCGGTTCGAGTTCTGGCTGCCGGAAGTGCCGCCTCCCCCGACTCCCTCGAGCACGCCGTTTCCGCCGCCCGCCTAGTAAGTCCAGGTCGTGGTGAAGCGGAACTCCCGGGGAGTCACGAGATCGTAACGGCTGTAGGCGACCCCGCGGCCGCCCGGCAGGATGAAACCGTCGGGCGCCGAAGCCGAGGTGGCGAAACGCGCCGGGATGATGTCCGTGCGGTCGAGCACATTCGATATGTTGAGTTGGAAGCGCACGCGTCCGGGCAACCGCGCGAATCGCCGGGTGTAACCCAACATCAGGTCGGCGGCGGTGATGATGCTGCCGCGAATCTCCCGGCCCTGGGAACTCTCCCCGATCACGTTGCCGCTGCGCCAACGCCAGCCGGCGCCTGTCGTGAGCCCGGCGAGGCGGCCCTCGCGAAAATCATAGGCGGTGAAGAGGCTCACCTTGTGCGGCCGCACGCCCCAGCGCTTCTGCTGCGCCTCCTTCTCGGCGTTGAGGGTGTCGACCAGGTCGAAGATCTCGCGCGCGACCGGCACGCCGGAACTGGTGGAGAGCGAGCCGATCGCGGCCGCGGGATGCAGGCGTGAAAGCTCGATCCACTTGGCGACCGCCCCGCCCGCGAGGTAGGCGGCCGGATCAACGACGTACTGACCCGCGGCGTTCTGCGACACGCCCTGCACCAGCACGACACTGTCGGCCTGCTTGAAGCCGTACCAGTTGATGGCCTCGCTCGCCAGACCCACGCGGCCCGAGTCGGTGTACGAGTAGTTCGCCACCAGCCTCCACCCGCGTGTGAGGTTGGCCGTGATCCGCGCCTCGAGCCCGCGCGCGTCGAAATCGTTCGAGATCGCGTTGACCGGCGGCGTGTAGGCCTTGCGCACCGGGTCCCATTGCGCGGCGGTGAACGGAAGGCCGGCGCCGACCAGCGCGCCGCCAAACGCCTCCATCACGCGCACGTTGGTGTCGCGCAGAACACCGGCGACCGGCGCGGTCACGCGGCCACGCTCGCTCCCCTCGAAGTAGACGAAACGTCCGTTCAAGCGCCCCTCCAAAAGATCGAGCCCGATGCCGTAATCCAGTCCGCGGCCCTTCGAGAGCGGTGCGAGGTTGCCCTCGGGGAACGTCGTCCGCGCGAGGGGCGGCACGCCGACGTTGGAGGAGCGGTTGGCGATGAAGGAAAGCCACGACGTGGCGTGCCACACGACGCCGGCCGAACGCGTACGGCCGAGCATGCGGTTCACGATGCCGCGGGCGGGATCGCCGTCGACGACATCGCCGCGCACTGGATCGTTGAAGTAGCCGAGCTGGGTGTTGCGCACCCGGTCCTCACGCAGCCCGAGGGTCGTGACCAGCCGGCCGGAGAACAGGAAGCTCTGCGCCGCCGCCATCGATGATCCGATCCGCTGCATCATGCCGCCGTTGTCGGCGCCACCCGACGCGACGTTGGCGTAGGCGGTCTGGAACGAGCGGCCGTCGAAGTTGATCGTCGACGGGAGCCGCCGCCAGTCGCCGGCCCGGTAGGTCGCGTAATTCCCCTCGGTGAGGTAGTTGCGGACGATGACGCGGTTGTTCACGCCCGACGGGTCCGTGCCGAAAGGCCGGCCGGCCAGCACGAGCCACGAGTTGGCGCGGGCGTCGGTCACCTCGCCGAGCGAGTAGGCCGCCGCAAGGCGGTGCCGACCGAGCCACGCGCGACGCGGCTCGAGCGACCACGAGGCAGAAAGCCGCGTCTCGCGGGTCTCGCCGAAGTGGATGTCGCGGGTCCACGTGCCATCGAAATACATCCGGCCCGCGTAGGGGTTAGGCGCGCCGCCTATGCCGAGGGTGAGGTTCGGATCCCCGCGCAGCGGCGGGCTGTTGCCGTTCATCAGGTTCACTTCGGCGCGCGTGCGCTGGTAATTTTGCGCAAGGTTCACGATCAGCTGCCGCACCGGCTGCCAGTCGAGGGTGATGGTGTGGTTGGAAAGCGTCTGGTCGCGGTACATGCCGGGCCCGACGGCGTTCCCGTTCAACGGGAAGACCTTCGGGTCGAGAATGCGGAGCGCCGAGGCGGTGACACCGCGCGTCCCATCGGGCGCCCGCACTGCGGCGGAATTATAGCTGCCGGTGATGAAGGTGCCGATCGCGTCGAAGATCGTGCCGTCGTTCTCGATGTACACCGCACGGCGGTTCAGCCCGCCCTTGGTGCCGTCGCGTCCCGTCACACCCAGCGCCTGCATCGCGACTGTCGGCGCGACCAGGCCGGGCGCGAAGGTCACCGCGGCGCGGCCGAACGCCTCGCGGTTGTCGTACCAGGCCAGGACTTGATCGGTGTCCGAAAACGAGCGGACGACCGCCGTCTTGTCGCGGCCGGTCTCTCCCATCGCCGTGACCGTGAAGGCGCGCGAGGGCCGCCACGTGACCGAGGCGAAGGCTCGGCGCTTGTCCTGGAAGTCGAACGCGCGCCAGCCGCCGCTTTCCTGGTGCAGCCCGGCGAAAGACAGCGCCAGGCGGTCCTTAAGCAGCACGCGGTTGGCGTCGAGCTCGAGCCGGTTGCGCCCCCACGAGCCGACGCCGTGCCGCACCGCCGCCGTGTTGCGGTGCGTCTCCGCGATCTTCGAGGTCTGGTTCAGCAGACCGCCGGGAGAGCCGATGCCGAAGAGGATGCTGTTCGGGCCGCGCGCGTCCTCGAAACGGCCGACGCGGTAGGGATCCGGCGGCGTGATGCTCGCGAAGTAGTCCACCCCGAGGCTCGTGATCAGCCCCCGGCTCTGGACGCCGGCCGTCAACGCGTGGCCGCCGATGATGCGGTTCTGCTCCGAGCTGGCGCCCTGCGAGTTGGTGTCCATCTCCCCGTTCACCGTGTACTCCATGAGTTCGCGAAGGTCGGTGATCGCGAGATCGTCGAGAAACTCCCGCGTGAAGACCGAGACCGAGCTCGCGGTGTCGCGCAAGCGCGTGTTCAGGCGGCTGCCGGCGAGCGTGTTCTCCGCCGCGTAGCCGACGTCGCCGCTCGTGTTCACCGTGAACGGGCTGAGTTCGACCACCGCGTCCTTCCGATCTTCCGGCGGAGGCGTGGCGGCAAGAGCGTTCAGCGGCAGCAGGAGGGCAACGGCCAGGACGGCCGGACTACGGAGAACGGACGGTGACATGACGGGGTGGAAAGGGCGCGACGCCGCCGGGCGGAGGCCCGGCCGGGGAAAGCGAAGCGCGCGGAACGAGGCGTGGCCGCGCCGCGCGGGGTCGTCAATACCCTCGACAAATTGCTCCGGAAAAGTCCTCGCCCGACGGCGTGAATTCCCCTTCCTCGCGCGCATGATCCTCCCGCGCCGCCTCCGGCCCGTCCTCCTCGCCTGCCTTGCCGGCGCCTCCGTGGCGCTCGCCGCCACCGCGAAGCGATCGGCGCCCACGCGGCCCGACGACGGCATTCCCGATGCCACCGCCTTCAAGGGGGCGATCGTGGTCGACGCCGCCACCGGCGCCGTGCTGATCGAGGACCGCGCCGACTATTCCGGCCCGCCGGCCAGCGTCACGAAGCTGATGACGTTCCTGATCGTGCACGAGAAGATCGCCCGCGGGGAACTCACGCTCGAAACCCCGGTGACGGCGACCGCCGAGGCGGCGCGCACCGGCGGCTCGCAGGTTTACCTCGCCGAGAAGGAAGTGTTTCCCGTCGAGGATCTCCTCCACGCGTTGATGATCGCTTCGGCCAACGACGCCGCGACCGCGCTCGCCGTCCACTGCGCCGGATCACGCGCGGCCTTCGTGGAGTTGATGAACGCCCGCGCCAAGTCGCTCGGCATGAACCACACCACCTTCCGCTCGCCCCACGGTTTGCCGCCCTCGAGCCGCCGGATCGAGGACGGAGACATCACGACACCGCGCGACCTCGCCACCCTTTCACTGCACCTGCTCAAGGCGACCGACATCATCCGCTACACCTCGGTGAAGCGCCGTACATTCCGCCCCGGGCCGAAGCGCATCGAGATGGACAATCATAACCACCTGCTCGGCAAGATGGCGGGCGTCGACGGCCTCAAGACGGGCTTCACCCGCGGCGCCGGCTTCTGCCTCGCCGCCACCGCGCTGCGCAACGGCCGTCGCGTCATCGCGGTGACGATGGGCTCGCCCGACAGCAAGACCCGCGACATCAAGATCGCCGAACTGCTCGAGCGGGGCTTCGCGAAGCAACCGGCCGGCCCGCTGTTCC
>JBEGJD010000160.1:0-2511 GCA_041184765.1 Verrucomicrobiota bacterium
AGCCTCGGCCGGGTTGTCGGTCCAGAGATGAGTCACCTGCGCTTCCGGAATGCGCACGGTGCCGGCGGGCTGCGCGCCGAGGTAGCGCGGGATGACCGGGTAGGGGCAGGCGGCCATCGCCTCCGGATCGAAACCGTTCACGATGGCGGACCACGAGTAGGGGTGTCCGTTGCCCGGGATCATCCCGAGCATGGCGAGACGCAGCGGTGAAGTCATGAGAGGGCGTGAAAATTAGTCAGAACCCAATCGGCTTCACCACGGAGACACGGAGGCACGGAGAGTGGGGGAGAACCATCATGCCCCACGGAACACACCGAAAACACGGAAACTAAACTTCCGTGGATTCTGTGTGTTCTGTGGGCATAACTGCCGGGGCTCTTCATTCGAATCTGTCGCTACCGCACTTCCACCCGCGTGCCGGTTTCAGCGGAGGACAGCGCGGCGAGGTTGAAGCGCAGGGTCTGCGCCGCGTCCTCGAGGGAGCAGAGTTTGGCGGGCTGTCCCTCGATTTGATCGAGGAAGGCGTTGGCCTGGGCGATGAAATGGGAGTCGCGATCCGGCACCGGCGTGTCGTGCCACGTCCAGTCGGCCGCGCCGGCGGCGAATGTGCCCCAGCGCTGGCGGTGCAGTTCGATCCGCACACTGCCGCCTGCGGCGTTGAACTGGATGACGTTCTCGTTCGGCGCCTGGAATTGATTCAGGGCGTAGCTGGCTAGCACCCCACCGTGGCGCGCGGTGATGTGCACGGTGTCCTCCACGTTGACGCCCTCCAGGACCTGTCGCGAGCAGTCGCAGGCGAGGCGGTCGGCCGGACCGATGACGCTCTCCACCCAGTTCACGACATGCGTGATCGCGTCCTGGATCGCTCCGCCGCCGGTTGCGCGGTCGCGGTAGTAGATATCCCGGTAGTCGGGCCGGAACGCCGGGTAGCATTGCCCGCTCACGGCAGTCACCTCGCGCACCGGGCCAAACTCCCCGCGTTGGATGAAGTCACGCGCCGCGACGAGGAACGGAAAAACCCGGTAAACGTAGGCCACCGCGGCTTGCCGCCCGGTACGATCCCGCCCCGCGATGAGGTTGGCGACACCGTCGAGCGAGGTGGAGAGAGGTTTCTCGATCAAAACATGGCGGCCGGCCGCGAGCGCCGCATTCGCCAGCGGCACGTGGGTGTGGGCCGGCGTGCAGATCACGACTCCCGTCACGTCCCCGCCGGCGATCGCCGCGTTGGCATCAGCCGCCACCGGCACGCCGTACGTCGCCGCCATCCGCTCCTGGCGCCCCGCATCAGCGTCGCACGCAATCACGCGCGCGCGACCTGTCTTCTGGAAGCACCGCAGGTGGCGCTCGCCGATACCGCCGCAGCCGATGACGAGAACGGAATGAACGGGAGCGGCCATGGCTTTCTATAAGTTTAAAGTGTCCCGCCGTGGTAAGGGTGACGTCACTCCACATTCAGCGTGAGACGGCCGGTGCGGTACTCCTGCTCCCAGACGCGCAGGCAGTCGGCGGTGAACTCCTCCACGCTACGTGAGTCGCCGCTCTGCTTCAGGAGCTCGGGCAGCCAGCGGTGGCCGAAACGAACGTGCTGGGTCTCGTCGGCGATGTCGTAGCGCACGAACTGTTCGCTCAGGCGGTCCCTGGCGCGTTGGTGCGCCTCGACGCGGCGATGGCGGTAAGGGAAGGCGTGCACTTCGTTGCCCATCGTGAGCAGGCAGTACTGCACCACCGGCGGAAACTGGCAGCGCCACTTCAGGATGTGCGTGTACTGCGGGGAGCGGAAGGGATCCATCCCGCGGCGGCGCATCCACTCGTAGCCCATCAGCGCGTGGCGGATCTCGTCGTACAGGTGCCGGGCGGCATCGAGCTGGAACTCCCACGGCATCCCGCGCACGTGGTACATCACAACCGCCACGGTCTCGGCCGCGAGAACCTCGGTGGAGTAGCGTTCGAATTCCTCCTCCGTGTGCGCGGCGTGCTCGTCCTCGGGCGGCATCGTCGCGAGATCGGCTCCTAACGTCGTGAACCTTTCGTCCCGGGCCGCCTCCCGCGGGGGAGTGAACTCCACCCGCGACGGGCAGGCTCCGGGATCCTCTCCCCGTGCTCTTTCGCCCGCGATTCCTCCCGCGGCCGCCAGCAGGCGCGCGATGTGCGCCTCCCAGGAGCGGGCGGCCGCCGTCACGCGTCCCGCCGCCTCGGCTTCCGCCAGCAGGGGACGCACCCGTTCTTGCTCCGCCCGTAGATCGAGCAGGATGTGCCGCAGCGCGCGGATACTCGGCAGGTCGCTGTTGGGAAACGTGGCGGTCTCGTGGCTCTCCAAGGCCGCGATCAGGCCCGGGGCCACCACCCCGTAGTAGGCCCGCGCCAGACCTTGCTCGTCGGGCGCATCGATCAGCTCCGCGGTCAGGCGCAGTAGCGCCGCATCGTCGGGCGCCTGGAACGCCGGCGACTGGATCTCGCGCAGACGCAGGTACAGCGCGTTCACGTGGAGCGAGTTCTCCCAGATCGTGCGTC
>JBEGJD010000161.1:0-3271 GCA_041184765.1 Verrucomicrobiota bacterium
GAAACAATCACCCCCTCCGATGAAGTTCCGTTCCCTGTTGGCCGCCGTCCGCGGCGCGTTGGCGTTGTCGTTCTTGCTTCCGTCGTCCGTCCGCTCGGCCGACGGCTCCGGCACCGCCGTGGTCCCCGCCGCCTCGATTTTCGGCCGCGTGCAGAATATCGCGACCGGCCAATTCCTCAACAACGCCCGCGTGACCGTGCGCGGCACCGGTCTGGTCGCGTTCACCGATCAAAGCGGCGCTTACCGCCTGCCGCAGGTGCCCGCCGGTTCGGTCGTGCTCGACGTCTTCTATACCGGTCTCGATCCGCAGTCGGCGCCGGTCATCGTCGACGCCGGCCAGGGTGTGACGAAGGATTTTGAGCTCACCCGCGTCGCGCGGTACGGCGACGGCTCTGTGATGCGACTCGACGCCTTCACCGTCGCGACGGCGCGCGAGACCGACGGTCGGTCGATCGCGAGCAACGAGCAGCGTTTCGCCCCGAACCTCAAAAACGTTGTCGCGACCGATTCGCTCGGCGACGTGATGGACGGCAACGTCGGCGAATTCCTCAAGTTCGTGCCGGGCCTTACTCCGGAGTATGATTACGAGGACGGCACGACGGTCTCCACCGTGTCGATCCGCGGCTTCGCCCCGCACATGGTCGCGGTCACCGCCGACGGCGCGCAGATGGCGAACACGTCGAACGCACTCGGTGACTCGCGGGCGTTTTCGTTCAATCAAGCCTCGATCAATAATGTCTCGCGCATCGAGGTTGCCAAGGTGCCGACCCCGGCCAATCGCGCCGATTCGCTTTCCGGTTCGGTCAACATGGTCAGCAAGAGTGCGTTTGAGCGGAAGACGATGGAGTTCCGCTACAACCTCAACCTCGCCGCCAACAGTGAGAATCTCACCCTGCGGCCGACGCCGCACACGACCGACGAAAGGATCCACAAGCTGAAACCCGGCGGAAACTTCGACCTCACGCTGCCGCTCGGATCCCGCTTCGGCGTCGTCATGACCGGCGCCGCCACCGAGCGCTACGCCAAGCTCCATTATTCCTACAAGACCTACAACGCGAGCGCCGCCGGCACCGGCGCCACGCCGGCCAATCCCTTCCTGCAAACCTACCGTCTGCTCGACTCGCCGCGTACGCTGGTGCGCCAGTCGATCGGACTGAAGGCCGACTGGAAGGTCTCGCGCCACGGCGTGTTGTCGGCCGGCGGACAGGTCAGCCATTTCGCCTCCACCCGCATCGCAACCGAGTTTACCTCCAGCGCCGGCACCAACGCCGTGCCCACGCCCGCGACGGGCGTGCCGCTCTCATACGGAAGTGACTACACGGTCGGCGCGACTGGTCGCGGGTCCGTCACGCTCGGCGGCGCGACCTCGACACATATCGTCACCGATGCCGGCGCCGGCAACGTCCGTTACCGCTACGACAACGGCGTGTGGCGACTTGCGTTTGCGGCCGACAGGTCCTGGGCCGAGGGCGGCTACCGGGATCAGCGCGAGGGACATTTCCGCCAGATGGCGATCTCCCTTCGCAATCCCGCGCGGTTGGAATTCCGCGACGTCAACCAGGTGCGACCCGAGTCGTTGCGGATTTTCGACAACACCAACCGTGAGGTGGATCTCTACGACATTAACAATTACCAGCTCACCACCGTGAACTCGACGCCACGGCGCACCCGCGAGGACTTCGCGGGCGGGTCGTTGGACGTCGGCCGCACTCTCGGCTTCCTGCCGTTCCCCGCCTCGGTCCAGATCGGGGCCCAGGAGCGCACCCAGACCCGCGACATCCGCCGACGGAACGAAAATTGGACTTACAACGGCATCAATGGCGACCGCTCGCCCGCGCCGTATGTGTCGCCGGTCTACTTCGGCCAGTATCACTACTATGGTTTCCGCAATCTGCCCCACGTCTCGCCGATCCTCGCGTACCGCGCCTATCAGGCGAATCCCGCGCTCTTCACCAAGACGGCGGCCCAACTCGTGACCGAGGAGACGTTCCGCATCAACAACTCCCAGCTCTTCGAGGAGGGTGTCACCGCCGCCTACGCCCAGACGGAGTTCAGTCTCTTTCACTCGCGGCTCAAGGTGCTCACCGGGGTCCGCTACGAGAAGACGGAGACCGAGGGCCGCGGCGCCCTGGTCGACACGGGCGCCGTCTGGGCGCGCAACGCCGACGGCACCTTCGTGCGCAACGCCGCGGGCCAGCGCGTCCGCCGTGTCGAGGCCGGCGCCTCCGGCTCGATGGAGCAGCTCCGCCTCACGCATCAGGAAAGAAAATACCAGGCCGACCGCGGCTACGACGGTTACTACCCGAGCCTGCACGTGACCTATCAGTTGGCCGAAAACCTTATCGGCCGCGCGGCGTGGGCGCAGACCTACGGTCGGCCCAACCTCAACAACCTCATCCCGACCGCGCAGGTGGACGAGGCCGACCTCGACGCCGCGCAGCTCGGCGATCCGTCGGTGGTGAAGGGCAATATCACCGTCACCAACACCGGCCTGCGCCCTTGGTCGGCCGACAACTACGACCTCGCTCTGGAGTACTACACGCAGGGTGGGGGACTCGTGAGTGCGGGCGCGTTCCTGAAAGAAATCCGGCAGTTTTTCGCCGATACGGTCCGCATCGCCACCGCCGCCGACGTCGAGGAGTTCGGGCTCGATCCCCGTTATCTGGGCTGGCGCGTCAGCACGCAGGTCAACGGCGGAGCGGCGCGGGTGTACGGGTTCGAATTCAACGTGCGGCAGTCGCTCGCCGAGCTGGGCCATTGGGGCCGCGGCGCCAGCGTGTTTGTCAACGGCACGAAGCTGCACCTCGAGGGCGCGAGCACCGCCGCGTTCAACGCCTTCACTCCGGAGAGTCTCAACTGGGGTTTCAGTTATACCCGGCGGCCGGCGACGTTCATGGCGAAGTGGAACTATCGCGGCAAACGCCGGCTCGGCGCGCAGCCGGCGTTGGGTGCCGACGCCTTTGAGTACGACGACCGCCGGCTCACGCTTGACCTTAATCTTGAGGTCGAGCTGAAGCGGCGCCTGCAGTTGTATGTCGCCGCCCAAAACGTCTTCAATGCCCGGGCCGTCACCCTTCGTTACGGTTCGGCGACCCCCGCCTACGGCAAGGTTTACCTGACCGGCGCCAACGGCGTCGGCCTCACCTTCGGAGTCAAGGGTTCGTTCTGATCATCGCCCCGCTTTCCCCGCCATGAATTCCACCCCCCGTTCCCCCGGCCGCCGCCGCTTTTTCCAAACCGCCGCCACCGGTGCGCTGCTCGGCCCGTACGC
>JBEGJD010000162.1:0-4449 GCA_041184765.1 Verrucomicrobiota bacterium
CGTGAGGTCCTTCGCGACCGTCTGCTGGTTTTCCGGGAGCGCGGCGGGGCGGGTCGCGTAGTCGTCCCAGAGTGTCGCCGGTTCGGGGATGACGCGGTCCTTGAACAAGGCCTTGTTGCGCAAGTCGGGCTCCCAGCCGCGGTGGGGCGCCTTCTGGTGCAGCATCAGGAAGAAGGGCTTGTCCTTCGGACGCGTCTCGAGGAACTCGAGGCCCAGGCGCGTTGTGATCTCGGTGGTATGGCCGGTGATCGTGACGCGCCCCTGCGGGGTGATGAAGTCGGGGTTAAAGTAAATCCCCTGCCCCGGGAGAATGATCCAACGGTCGAAGCCCGTGGGCATGCTGCCCAGGTGCCACTTGCCGATCATACCGGTGTGGTATCCGCCAGCCTGGAGCATTTTGGCGACGGTGGGTTGGCCGCCGTCGAACACGTTGAAGACCGGGGTGCCGTTGGCGTGGGAGTACTTGCCGGTGAGGACCACCGCGCGGCTTGGCGTGCAGATGGAGTTGGTGACGAACGCGTGGTTGAAGCGCGCTCCGCCAGCGGCGAGCCGGTCGAGATGCGGCGTGCGGTTCACCTTCGACCCGTACGCGCTGATCGCGTGCTGCGCGTGGTCGTCGGAAAAGATGAACAAGATGTTCGGCCGCGCGGCCGGAGCCGAGGCGGCGGCGAATACCGCGGCCGGCAGGGCGGTCAGTAGAGTCAGGAATCTAAGCGGGGTTTTCATGCGGGAAACAGCAGCGTGAAACCCGCGACACACCGCTGGCAATGCCGCAGAGGTGAGAACAGGACCCTTCCTATTACGCACACCACATGGTGCGCAGCAGACCGCCAAAAGCGCGAAAACAGCCGCTGCTACGCAAAATCCCGGAGCGGCAAGGGTCTGAATCTTCCGCGTTTTCCGGGAATTCAGTGGGCCAAACCCCGCGCCCGTTTCCGCGCCAACTACCGCTCCACGTCGAGCGAGAGAATGAACTCGCGGCCGGCCTGGCGGCCGTAGTTGCGGGGCGAGCCGTCCAGGAAGGTCCGCGTGACGAATAACCGCGCGGTGTTGAACACGTTGTTCACGTTGAGCTGCAGCCGGCACGACGTCCCGTACGCTCCGCGGAAGCGGTAATTGGCCATCAAACCCGTGATGACGTAGGCGTCGGACTTGTACGGTCGGTCGCGGTCGGTGCGCACCTTGCCCTTGGCATCGACCTTGTTGGGGAAGCCGATGATCGAGGGTCCTCGATAGCGGAAGTTGGCGCTGATCGACGCTCCCTTGAGCCGGCCAGTTGAGAAACCCTGCGTCGCGACGAGACTCGAGCGCCAAGTCTGGGCGTTGCCGCCCTGCTCACCGAGGCTTGCCGAAATGTCGTCGAGCGGACCTTGGATGAGCTGCGTGAAGGCCGACTCCACGGTGCGTGTCGCATCGTAGGGCGCCGCGGACCAATTCCCACCGATCGTGCGCCACACTGAGAGCTTGGCGGCGATGTAATCGAGCCAAGGCTGCGCGGAGATGTCGTCGAGGGAAGTCTGGGTGCGCCCGAGATTCCAGAAGAGGCGGAAGTCGCGGGTGGGATTGAACGTGAGATCGGCCTCGATGCCCCGGCTGTTGCGGTCGCCGGGGAGACGAAACTCTCCCACCACTGGATTACGAGTCTCCGCGAACAGCGGGTTGATGGGGTACTTAGGGTCGTTCTGGTAGAGTTGCTGCTCGAAGTAGATGAGGTTTTGGCGAAGTCCGCTGTCGGCCAGCGTGATGTTCCGGTTGAGGGAGTTGAAGAAGTTCACCTTCACGTTGAGGCGGTCGTCGAGCAGGCGGACACGAACGCTGTATTCGTGGGATTCGCCATAAGGTGACTCGAGGACGGTGCCGTTGACGTCGCGCACCACGGCGACCTCGTTGAGCGAGGCGTTGCGGGAGTAATCGTAGCCGAACGACAGCCAGCGCGCGAGCGAGCCCGGCGGGCGGACGACGACGCCGTAGTTGAAGCGCGTGGCAGTGCGATACGGCGTCCAGACCGAAGGCGGCTCCTTATGGCGGAAATCGGCGTAGGCGCGGAAGCCGGTTCCGAGAGGATTCTGGGGCGTGGGCGGCCCGTCGGAAAGAACGGGCTGGAAAGAGCCGAAGTTGGAGTTGCGCACGCGGTCGTAGCGCACGCCGAGGTTGGCGACCAGGTGGTTGCGGAAGAACGTGCTCGAGGTCGACGAGGCCAGCGAACCGCGCTGGAGGTGATTCGCCGACGGGGCGGTGCCGACGCCGCCGACCGGGTTCTCGAAGGCGGTGACACCGAAACGTTCCCCTGATGCCGTGGTGAACCACATCGTCTCCATGATGTCACCGTAAGCGCTGAACGCGGAGATGCCGTAGTCGTGCGGATTGGAGCTGGCGCCGAACGGCGGAAGGTAGTGGCGCAGGTACATCACCCGGTCGACGCTCAGCGGATTATCGCGGGCGGCCGCCGAGAGGAAACTCGGCTTGCCGACGATCAGGTTTCGCAGCTGAGCGAGCGTGTAAGTCGCGGAATCCTCGTAGCTCGCGAAGAAGGCCAACCGGTGCCGGCCGAGGTGGCGCGTCCAGCCCGGGTTCCGCGTGAAGTCCTGATCGTGCGTGGCGACGGCCCGGTACTGGTAGAGATAGAAATCCGCCCAATTCCCCTGCCCGGTCGAATTATTGGCCTCGATGTAGGGGCGCCCGTAGAGCGGATTGGACGTCACGCCGTCCGGCATGAACCGGTTGATGTCGACGAGGATGTCGTACTGGTTGTTCGCGAAAATCTGGGCGGTCTGGTTCCGGTAGAATTCGTAGGAGGCGCCCAATTCGAGGAACGTGCGATCGGCCAAGCGCTGCTCGATCGTGGCCGTGACGTTCCGGCTGCGGCGAAAATTGTACCGCGACCAGCCGGCGGTGTTGGTGTAGAGCGGCAAGCCAGGATCGACGAGCGTCTGCGTGTTGCCCGACGTGGCGCCGCC
This sequence comes from Verrucomicrobiota bacterium, assembly GCA_041184765.1. Taxonomy (GTDB): domain Bacteria; phylum Verrucomicrobiota; class Verrucomicrobiia; order Opitutales; family Opitutaceae; genus ER46. The sequence continues at coordinate 2,958 of JBEGJD010000162.1, forward strand.
GTCGGCAATGTTGAAGAACACCGTGTTCCGGACGTCCTGGAACTGCGTGAAGCCCGGCACCGAGTTCTGCGGCAGCACGTAGAGCAGAGACTTGGTATTAAAGGAGTATGCCCGCGCGGTGCCGTCGGACATCACATAGTTCGGCGCGGCCGGCCGGCCCGTGGTGGACGCGGTCGAGGCGCGGTTGAGGTAAACCTGCGGCGTGCCTGCGCGCTGCATCGCCAGCCAGTACAAGTACCCGGCATCGCGCGGCAAAGTGGTGGTCGGCCGGGCGTCACGGCGGTGCGCGTACTCGCCCTCGATGCGGACGGTTGTGCGCGAAAAGGGCTGGTAAGTGGTCGAGAGGAACGCGCGGCGGTTGTCCTCGTAACCAGGCTGGATGAAGAACTCCCGGTTCTCGCGCAGCGTCGCGAGCCGCACGGCCAGCTTTCGCGGCACGAGCACTTGGCTGACGTCGATCACGGTACGCTCGGAACCATAGCTGTCGGCCCGCAGCTGCACGCGCTGGCGGTTGCGCGCGAGGTTGGCGCGGAGGGTCGAGCTCTCCGCGGTACCCGCCGCACCACCGAGGCCGAACTGCACGGCGTTGGCGCCGCTCACCAAGCTGAACCGCTCGGTGTTGTACGAATCGCTCTCGATCGTGGTGCGGAAGTAGTTGCGGGTGCGGTCGACATTGCCGAGCCCGCGGGAGTTGCCGGCATCGTCGGCGGTGTTGCGCGAGCCCGGGCGCGAATCAGCGCTGCCGTTGACGTTGTCGAAATACGTTTGGGTAGTGGCCGAAAACAGGAACGCCTCGTCGGTCGTGTTCGCGGCGATGTCCTCGAGGAACTCCCGGGTGAACACCTGCACCTGACCCGCCACGTCGGCGAGGTCGATGCGGCCGCGACCGCCCTGCAGGATCGCGGTCGACTGGTAGCCGCGCTCGGACTCGGCGCCGACCTGGAAGGGCGAGAGCACGACCGCCTCGTCGCGTCGGTCGGCGACGGGCGGGTTAGTTACGACCGGCGCGACCTGTGCAAGCGCGGGCGCGGCAACGGCGAGCAGGCAAACGGAAAGACGAACGTAGGGCATGGGGAAGCGGGGTGGGCGCGATCCGAAAGGAGAAACGGGCTCGGTCAGGGGGTCCGGAGAACGCGCGGAAACCCCTGACACGCCGGCCGCCGCGAGGGAAGAACGATTCCCTCGCTTGGCCGGTGTCCCGCGCAAAGACCCGCCTCAGAACTCGAAGGTCGAGCGAAGGTTGAAGACGCGGCCCTGCGGCGCCACCCAGGAGGCGATCGAGCCGTCGGGCTGCGCCATCACGGGCACCAGTGAGTCCTCGTTGAGCAGATCGCGCACGTTGAGCTGAACCGACCAGCGCACGCGATCACGCCAGATTCGCCGCGTGTAGCCCACCCAGCCGTCAAACTTGAGCTCCGACGGCCCCTGGTAGGGGCGCGTAAGGTCGGGCACGGCGATCGTACCGCCGTCCTGCCGCACATCGATGATGGGG
>JBEGJD010000163.1:0-3180 GCA_041184765.1 Verrucomicrobiota bacterium
TGCGCGACCAGATCGTCGTCGAAACGGATCGAGCCGCGGGTGAACAACGTGATCACGCAGGATCCCCCGAACGCAAAGAGCCCCTTCTCGTCACCCTTGGCCACCGGGCGGCCCGGCACGAAGCTCTGCCGGATGCTGCCTACATTGGTGGCGCCGACCTCGATCATCGCGACCGGGCCGAACGGAGAACCGTCTATCAAGGTGACCTCGCGCTTGTTCTCCACCAGATATCGAATGCGGCGGCGAAGCGCGATCGGGCTCACGGAATAGAGCCATCCCTGCACCAGCCGCGATTCGCGGGGGGCACCCGCCACCGGGAAGTGGAACCGATGGTAATCCACCGGGCACAACCGCGAGATCACCATCGCCCCGCCGGCAAACCGCGAGGCCAGATCCTCGTCGTCGAGCAGTTCCCGCACGGTGAACTTCGCGCCCTTAACGTAAAAACCCTCCGCGGCGTCGATGTTGGGAAAAACGAGGTGGCGGCCGTCGGCCGGCAGCACCGCCACGTCATCGCCGCCGGCGATCGGGCGGGCGTCGGGTTTCAACGCGCGGTAAAAGAAGTCGTTGAACGTCTTGTAGTCGAAGGGCGACTTCGCGAACTCGTCGACGTCGAGGTTGTACTGGGTGATGAACGGCACCACGCGGAGCGCGCTCTCAGGTTTGCTCATCCGGCGCCCGAACCACTTCGAGAACACCGCCCGCCGCGCGATCAGCCACACGGAGAGCCGGCCGACGGGATTCTCGTAGGCGAAGCGAAGCCAACCCTCGCCGAAGACCTGCTCGGTCTCGACGCGGCCGGTACGACGGTTGAAAAACTCGATGGGCGCGGCGCTCATGCGGCCAACATCCGCCGGGGCGTCGGCGGCGCAAAGCAGAAATCGACCCGCTTGCCCGAAAGCGCCCCGCGTGCAGCTTGCGCGTATGGAAAACTTCACCTTCCACAACCCTACCCGCCTCCATTTCGGACGCGGCCAGATCGCCGCCCTCGACCGCGAGCTCCCCGCCGACGCCCGCTGCCTGTTGCTCGCCGGCGGCGGCAGCATCCGCGGCAACGGCGTGCACGATCAGGCGCGCCGCGCGCTGGGAAAGCGGGTCGTGGTCGAGCACTGGGGCGTGGAGGCGAATCCCGACTTCGACACGCTGATGAAGGCAGTGGAGATCGTGCGGCGGGAGAAGCTCGAGTGGATCCTTCCCATCGGCGGCGGCTCGGTGCTCGACGGCGCGAAGTTCGTCGCCGCCGCCGTCCCTTACTCCGGTGATCCCTGGGAAATCCTCACCACCTTCGGCGCGCACGTTAAGAGCGCGCTCCCGATCGGCGCCGTGCTCACGCTTCCGGCCACTGGCTCTGAGGCCAACGCCGCAGCGGTCATCAGCCGCCGCGCGTTGCGCGAGAAGCTCGCGTTCATCCACACGGCCGTTTTCCCGCGTTTCTCGATCCTCGATCCAGAAACGACCTTCTCACTCCCCGCCCGCCAGGTGGCCAACGGCATCGGCGATGCGTTCTGCCACGTGATGGAGCAGTACATGACGTACCCGGTCGGGGCGGCCGTGCAGGACCGCTTCGCCGAGGCGATACTCCGCATCCTGATCGAGGAGGGTCCGCGCACCCTCGCGCAACCGAACGACTACGACTCACGCGCCAACCTGGTCTGGGCCGCCACCTGGGCCCTCAACGGCGCGATTGGCGCCGGCGTTCCGCAGGACTGGGCCACTCACATGATCGGCCACGAGCTCACCGCGCTGCACGACATCGACCATGCGCGCACCCTCGCAATCGTGCTACCCAGCCTGCTTACCGTCGAACGCGAGGCCAAGCGCGCCAAGCTGCTCCAGTACGCGGCCCGCGTGTGGGACCTGCACGGCGGTTCCGAGGACGCCCGCATCGAAGGCGCGATCGCGCGGACGCGCTCCTTCTACGAATCGTTGGGCATCCGCACGCGCCTGTCCGACTACGGCGTGAAGGTGGAGACCGCGGCCGAGGTGGCACGTCGCCTAAAGGCCCGCGGCATGGTGCAACTCGGCGAGCGGGGCGCGATCACGCCCGCCAAGGTCGAGGAGATCCTGCGCCTCGCGGCGTGAGCAGGAGACGGGACGGGGAGCCGGGGAGATTCTGGTAATCAGGAACTCGGGGCCAGGCTTTAGGTTCTGCGGATTCGGCCCCTCGTCATCCGCGCTACCTCAACTCGGAATCGGGTTTCTCCGGAACGACTCTTGTCGGTCACGCCAGCGCCGCATAGAGCTGCGCCAGCTGAGAAGTCTGGGGTTCAAATTTACTGCCCTTGGAACAGTCTTCGGCCGTCCGATGAGCAGAATGGTCCGGGGTCGGCGACCCCGGCTACACGGGATGCCTTTCGTCCGGAAAAGCCGTACCGACATTCGTCAAGAAACGCGTGCGATGTAGCCGAGGGCGTTTACCCGCCGTAGGCTCAGCGAAGGCGGGCCCCCTCGGATCCTCGGAAACTCCTTCCGCAGCTTTCCCTCACTACTATTCGCTTTCACTCACCCCTCCCAGCGCGGCTGCGCCGCGCTGGGTATTCCTTGGGCTCCGCCGGCTCGGTTTCGTGACTTTCGTGTGTTTCGTGGTTCCCCTCCCTGCGGAAAGAACCCGACGGAGCGGCTCACTGCTGCACGTTGCCGTCGCGGTCGAGCCGGATCAGCTCGCCCCGCTTGAATGCGCGACCCTGCACGATGCAATCACGCGCGACGAGCGCGCTGGAAAGAGTGCCGTTCTCATGGAAGAAGACCCCACCCTGATTCCGGCCGACCAGCGCCTTGCCGATCGTGCGTAAAACGCCTCCCGCCGACATGCACGGCACGCCTTGGATTTCCTCGTCGCGCGCCAGCCAGGCGACGCGCAGGCGTCCGTTGGGAAAAAACCCCGTCGACCAATGGGTCCCCTTTCCGCGGCAAAGGTGCCCCTCGATCAACGTGTCCTCGGGCAGAAGGCAGTTCCGCATGCGGCCGTTGCCGTCGAAAACAACCTCCGTACCTTTGGGTAACGGACGCCCCGAGAGCACCGCACCTGCGGCATCGAGGTGGCACTCCCGCAAGCGACCATCCTCAAGGAACGAAACCCGCGTGCCAGCCGGCAACAGGTTACCCGCGATCTCGTGGTCGCGGGACAGCGTGGCACGCTTCAGGCGTCCGCCTTCGTGGAACTCGATTTTTCCTGAACAC
>JBEGJD010000164.1:0-3033 GCA_041184765.1 Verrucomicrobiota bacterium
ACGCACGGCGTGTTCGAGACGTCGATCCGCGAGGTCTGCGAGCTGATCCACGCGCACGGGGGCCAGGTGTACATGGACGGCGCCAACATGAATGCGCAGGTGGGACTCACCTCGCCCGGCCACATCGGCGCCGACGTCTGCCACCTCAATCTCCACAAGACGTTCTGCATCCCGCACGGCGGCGGCGGTCCCGGCATGGGGCCCATTGGCGTCGCCGCGCACCTTGCGCCTTTCCTTCCCGGTCATCCGGTCGCCCCCGGCGGCGCTAAAGCGACGGCCGGCGGCCCGCGCATCGGCGCGGTTTCGGCCGCGCCCTATGGCTCGGCCTCCATCCTCGTTATATCGTGGATGTACATCCGCATGATGGGGCCGGCCCAGCTCGCCGAGGCCACCCGACGCGCCATCCTCAACGCCAACTACGTCGCGAAGCGCCTCGAGGGCCGCTTCCCCGTGCTCTACCGCGGCGAGAGCGGGCTCATCGCCCACGAGTGCATCATCGACCTGCGCGGGTGGAAGAAACACGGGCTCGAGGTCGAGGACGCCGCGAAGCGCCTGATGGACTACGGCTACCATGCGCCCACCATGTCGTTCCCCGTTCCCGGCACGCTCATGATCGAGCCCACCGAGAGTGAGTCCAAGGCCGAGCTGGACCGTTTCTGCGACGCGATGATCTCGATCCACGCCGAGATGCAGGCCGTCGCAGAAGGCGCGAGTGATCGTGCCAACAACCCGCTCAAGCACGCGCCCCACACCGCGAAGGTCGTGTGCGCCGACACCTGGGACCGCCCTTACCCGCGCGAACAGGCCGCGTTCCCCGACCGCCACACGCGCGCCGCCAAATTCTGGCCGAGCGTCGGCCGCGTCGACAACGTCCACGGCGACCGCAACCTCGTCTGCTCCTGCATCGGCATGGAGGCTTACGCCGAGACGCCGAAGGCCGGTTGAACGCGGAAAGCCGGAAGCGGGGTTCCCGGCGTGAGGCGGATCCATCACCCTTTACGCTGAAAATCGCGCGCTCCGTTTCCCGGGCCTGATTCTTCCCGATCGAAAAATCCCGGGGCCGAAAAGCTTGTCGGTCCATCGATGCCGGCGTTGATTCGCAACGGCTCCACGCCGTACGCCCCATGAAAACCGACCTCAGCCGCCGTTCGTTCCTCCGCGCGACTTCACTCGCCGCCGGCGCCACGCTCGCCACCCGCGCCATCACCCCCGCGCGCGCAGCCAATGCCGGCGCCAACGACGCGATCCGCATCGGCATCATCGGCCTCAACAAGGGATCCCAACACCTCAAGACGCTCCTGCAGATGCCCGACGTGCGTGTCGCGGGTCTCTGCGATCTCGACCCCACCGTCCTCGCGCGCATCGCGAAATCCATCCCGGAGGCGAAGGGAAAACCCTTCCTCACCACCGACGCCCGCGAGCTGATCGCCCGCAAGGACATCGACGCCGTCATGGTCGTCGCCTGCAACCACTGGCACGCGCTGCTGACCATCTGGGCCTGCCAGGCTGGCAAGGACGTCTACGTCGAAAAGCCGATGTCGCGCACCGTGTGGGAGGGTCGGAAGATGATCGAGGCAGCGACCAAGTACGGGCGCATCGTGCAGGTCGGCACCCATTACCGTTCCGAGACCGGCCTCGCCGACGCGATCAAGTACCTCCACGCCGGCGAGCTCGGGAAGATCCATCACATCCGCGCCATCGTCTACAACCTGCGCCTGTCGATCGGCCGCCGGCTCCCGTGGTATCCGACCGACGTCAACTACGACTACTTCTGCGGTCCGGCGCCGGTGCGCCCGCTCGAGCGCAACCGCATGCACTACGACTGGCACTGGAACTGGGAGACCGGCAACGGCGAGCTCGGCAACAACGGCGTGCACGTGCTCGACATCGCGCTCCGCATCGCGCGCCACGATGTCGCGCCGCGGCGCATCATGAGCTGCGGCAACCGCTACGGCATCGATGACGTCGCCGAGACGCCCAACACCCACCTCGCGGTCTACGATTACCCCAGTATTCCCCTGATCTTCGAGCACCGCGCGCTGCCGGCGAAACCCGGTGTTTCCTATCTGGACCAGGTCGGCGGACTCCGCACCGGCGTCATTGCGTACTGCGAGGGCGGCACCGTCGCCGGCCTCGTCGGGGCGACCGCCTTCGACAAGGACAACAAGGTCATCAGGAAATTCCCGGGCGACGGTGGCGGCACGCACGTGCGAAATTTCCTCAACGCGATGCGCTCGCGCCGGAAGCAGGATCTCGCCGCGCCCGTCGAGACGGGCCACCTCTCCGCCTCGCTCTGCCACTACGGCAACATCTCGTACCGCGTCGGCGAATCCGCCGCGCCCGCGCAGGTCGATGCCGCGCTCGGCAGTTTTCCCGCCGCCCAGGGTATCCACCGCGAACTGCAGACGCACCTCGGCGTCCACGGGATCGACCTCGCGCGCCGGCCGTTCCAACTCGGCCCGTGGCTTGATCTCGACGCCAGCGGCGACGGCATAACTGCCGTCGGCACGCCACGCCCCGGCGCCCTTGAGCACGCGCGTTTTCTGCTGAAGGAGACGCAGCGCGTCCCGTACGCCATACCCGACGTCGTCTGAGCTCCCCACGCGCAACCACGGCGGCGCTTTCATCGCTCAGCGACGTCTCCCTCGCGGAGCTCGAGCGACGGCTCGTCGCCAAAGGTTTCAAAGCCTCCCACGCGGCTCCCTTGCTGCGCGCGCACTACGCCGGCGGGCAACTGCCGCCGGCTGACACCGGACCGCGCAGGCCGCCCACCGGACTGCGCGAACACCTCGCCACCGAATTCCCCGGCGGCACCGCAACCCTCGCGCGGCGTCACGTCGCCGGCGACGGCACCGTGAAGCTGCTGTTGCGGCTCGCCGATGGACGTACCGTGGAAAGCGTGCTCATGCCGGATTTTGATCCGCAGCGCGCCGCCGGTTGCGTGTCCTCGCAGGTTGGATGCGCGATGGGCTGCGATTTCTGCGCGACCACGCGCACGGGTTTCGAACGCAACCTCACCGCCGGCGAGATGGC
>JBEGJD010000165.1:0-3370 GCA_041184765.1 Verrucomicrobiota bacterium
TGATCACGCGCGTCTCGCCCGGTGCCCGCCTCGTCCTCCTGTCGCCGATCCGACACGAAAACCTCGGTGCGCCCTGGCCCGACGGCTCTGCGCACAACGCCCAGCTCGCCGCCTACGCCCGCGCCGTGGGCGAGATCGCCGCCGCCCGCGGCGCGCGGCACGTTCCACTTTTCGAGCTCACGCGCGACGCCTCGCCCGGCGCGAAGCCGCTCACCACGAACGGGATCCAGCCCTCCGGCCCCGGTTACCGGAGGCTCGCCGAGCGCATCGAGGAAAACCTATTCGGCGCGCCCGGCCCGTGGCGCGCCAGCACGCAGGCCGAACCGCTCCGCCGCGCGATCATCACGAAGAATGAGTGGTACTTCCACCGCTCGCGGCCCGCCAACATGGCGTACATCTTCGGCTTCCGGAAACGCGAACAGGGCCGCAACGCCGCGGAGGTTGTGAAGTTCGACGAGTTCATCGCCGCCGAGGAGTCGCGCATCGCTAAACTGCGCGGCCTGCAGCTCGTCGACATCCCGGAAATCCCGCGCCGCGTCGGCAACGCCGCCGCCGTCTTCACCCCGCAGGCCCATCCTCGCTTCGAGGTTGCCGACGGTCTCGAGGTCTCGCTGTGGGCCGAGAACCCGCTGCTCCACAAACCGATCCAGATGAACTTCGACTCCCGCGGCCGCCTCTGGGTCGCGAGCTCCGAGCTCTATCCGCAGATCGAGCCGGGCCAAGCGCAGACCGACAAGATCATCGTGCTCGAGGACACCACCGGTGCCGGTAAGGCCGACAAGGCCACGGTCTTTGCGGACGGTCTTCTCATCCCGACCGGCCTCGAGGTCGGCCACGGCGGCGTCTACGTCGCGCAAAGCACCGAGCTGCTCCATTTCCGCGACAACGACGGCGACGGAAAAGCCGACGAACGCCGCGTGATCCTCAGTGGCTTCGGTACCGAGGACACCCACCACAATCTCCACACGCTGCGTTGGGGACCCGACGGACGTCTCTATCTCAGCCAGTCTGTCTACACGCGCACCAACGCCGAGACCCCGCACGGCGTCACGCGCCTGATGGCCGGCGGCATCTTCCGTCTCGATCCGCGCGACCAGCGCATGGAGGTGCTGTACCGCGGCTGGGTGAACTCATGGGGCCACCAGTTCGACGATTTCGGACAGTCGTTCGCGACGGACGGCGCCGGCGGTGCCGGCATCAATTGGGCCGTGCCGGGCGCCACCTACCGCACGCTGGCTCCCGCCCGCCGTGAGCTGCAGAGCATCAGCCCCGGCAGTTACCCGAAGTTCTGCGGGCTCGAGATCATTCGCAGCGCGCATTTCCCCGCCGACTGGCAGGGCGACTTCATCACCGCCGACTTCCGCGCGCACCGCATCGTGCGCTTCAAGGCCGCGGAACAGGGCTCCGGCTACATCACCTCCGAGCTGCCCGACGTGCTCCGTACCACCGCCGATTCATTCCGGCCGATCGACATCCGTCTCGGGCCCGACGGCGCCCTCTATGTCGCCGACTGGAGCAATCCGATCATCCAGCACGGTGAGGTCGATTTCCGCGACCCGCGCCGCGACAAGTCCCACGGCCGCATCTGGCGCATCAGCGTGAGGGGCCGAGCGCCGCTTCCCCGCACCGATTTCACGCGGCTCGCCAACCGCGAGCTGCTCGACCGCCTCGCCGGCCCCAATGGATACGACCAGGAGCAGGCCCGTCGCTTGCTCGTGGAGCGTGGTGCCGTAGCGGTCGGTCCCGACCTTGAGGCCTGGGCCGCCCGCCAGACCACCGAACCCGCGAAACTGCAGGTGCTCTGGTTGCGGCAGGCGTTTAAAGCTAATCCAACCGACAGCGCCGGTCTGCTCGCCGCGCAGGATCCGCGGGTCCGCGCTGCGGCCGTCCGCGCGCTTCCCGTCGAGGGTGCCTTGCCGCGCCTGGAAAAACTAGTCGCGGATCCGCACCCGCGCGTGCGCCTCGAGGCTGTTCGCGGCCTAGGCCGCCAGGGCTCGGCGCGTGCCGCCGAGCTCGCGCTATCCGCGCTCGATCGTCCGATGGATCCTTATCTCGATTACGCGGTGTGGCTCACCATCAACGAGCTCGCTGGTCCGTGGCTTGATGCGGTGAAGTCGGGAGCGTGGCGCATTACCGGACGCGAAAAGCAGCTCGAGTTCGGCCTCAAGGCCGTCGAGCCCGCGCTCGCTGCGGGTGCCGTCGCGCAGTTGGTTTCGCGTCAGGGTATCCCCGCCGACGGCTCCGGACCGTGGATCGAGCTGATCGGATCTGCGGGCGGAGCGGCTGAACTTCGCCGTCTGCTGGATCTCGTCACCGGCGGCACACTGAAGGGCGCTTCCGCCGTGCGTGGGCTAGGGGCGTTGACCGAGGCCGCGCGCCTGCGCGACGCCAAGCCGCCGGTGGAGCCGACGGTACTTGGGGCGCTTTTCGATTCGTCCGACGCCGCGGTCCGCCGCGCCGCGGTGCAGCTCGCCGGCGCGTGGAAGGCGACCGCGTTGGTTTCCCGTCTCACCGCGCTCGCCGCCGGCGAGGACCGGGCCGTGGTTTTCGCGGCGCTGCGAGACATCGGCGGCAATGCGGTCGTCACCGCGCTGACGAAGTTGGTGGCGGCCGATTCCTACGCCCCGCTCGAGGTGCGGCGCGAGGCGGTGGTCGTACTCGCCGCGCTCAACGCCAACGCTGCCCTGCCGGCCGTCGTCGCGACGCTGCGCGCCACCACCGGGGAGGCCGAAGCCCAGGCGCTTTGGCGTGCTCTGCTCGGCATCCGCGGCTTCAGCGCGAAACTGGCCGCGGAGTTACCGAAGGCGGAATTGCCGGCCGCGGCAGCGCGGGCCGGACTGCGCCCCGCGCGCGAGGGCACGCAGCATCAGGCGCTCGTACCGGTGCTGCTCAAGGCCGCGGGCCTGTCGGTGGCCGGCGCGCAGCTTTCGGCGGACGAGTTGCGCGCGCTGACGCGGGAGGCCCTCGCCAAGGGCGACCCGGCGCGCGGCGAGGCCCTCTACCGCCGGGCGGAGCTGGCCTGCGTGTCATGCCACGCCATCGGCGGCGCGGGGGGCAAACTCGGTCCCGATCTCACCAGCATCGGGGCGTCGGCGCCGGCCGATTACCTCGTCGAGGCGCTGCTGTACCCCAATGCGAAGATCAAAGAGGGTTATCACTCCGTGCTGCTTTCCACCACCGACGGCCGCGAGTTCAGCGGCATGATCACGCGCGAGACCGAGACGGAGATTCTGCTGCGCGATGCCGCCAACCAGGTGGTGTCCGTACCGGCGAAGTCCGTCGCGCGCCGCACGAGCGTCGGTTCGCTCATGCCGGCGGGTCTGCTCGACTCGCTCCTGCCCGAGGAGCGCCTCGACCTGTTCCGCTTCCT
>JBEGJD010000166.1:0-3784 GCA_041184765.1 Verrucomicrobiota bacterium
CCCCTACCTGGGCGTCATCGGCCGCACGACGCCGATCTTCCTTGTCAACGGCAACCATGAGCAGGCGGCGCGCTACCTGCTCGACGGCACGCCGAACAACGTCGCGGTGTGGGCCCAGAACGCGCGCAATGCCTGGTATTCGCAACCCGCGCCCGACGACTTTTACTCGGGGAACCCCGAGGTCGTGGAGCACATCGGGCTTTTGCGGAACTACTTCGCGTGGACGTGGGGCGACGCGCTCTTCGTCGGGATCGACCCGTACTGGGGCTCGCCGGTTGTGGTCGACAACGACTTCTACGGTGGACCGAAGACGTCAGACCAATGGCTGGTCACCCACGGCGAGGCGCAGTACCAGTGGCTGCGGCGCACGCTCGAGGGCAGCAAGGCGCGCTTCAAGTTTGTCTTCGCCCACCACGTGATGGGCACCGGCCGCGGCGGCATCGAGCCGGCCACCCGCTTCGAGTGGGGCGGGCTCAACGCCAACGGTTCGCCGGGCTTCGCCGCGCGTCGCCCGACCTGGCCGAAGCCGATCCACCAGCTCTTCGTCGACAACAAGGTCACCATCTTCTTCGGCGCCCACGACCATATCTGGGTGCGGCAGCAACTCGACGGCGTGGTCTACCAGGCGATGCCCAACCCCGCCGACCCGAATTACTCGTTGTTCAACACCGACGCCTACCTCACCGGCGACCGCGCTCCAAACTCCGGATACGCGCGGGTCACCGTCGTCCCCACCGGGGTGAAGGTCGACTACGTGCGCGCGTTCCTGACGGCGGACGAGACGGCCGACAAAAAGAACGGCATGGTCTCGACGACCTACACGATCGGCTCGATGGTGGAGGCCGCGCCGGCCCCTGTGATTACCCAACAGCCGGTCAACTTGGCCGTCACCGCGGGCGGCACGGGGACGTTCTCCGTATCCGCGGTCAGCACGTTGCCGATCTCCTATCAGTGGCGCCGCGACGGCACCGATATCTCAGGCGCCACCGCCGCGCAGTACACGATCACCGGGATGAAGGCCGCCGACGCCGGCACGTACTCCGTGCGGGTGACAACCTCCGCGGGTTCGGTTGTCTCGTCCACGGCGACGCTGGTGCTCGGCGCCAGCCGGTTGGTCAACCTGTCCGTGCGCTCCGGTGCCGGCACCGGTGACCGCACACTGATCGCGGGTTTCGTGGTCGGGCAGGGACAGCCGTTGCCGCTGCTGGTGCGCGGCATCGGGCCGGCCCTGTCAGGCTTCGGTGTCACCGGCGCGCTGGCCGACCCGGTGCTGACGCTCTCCACCGGCGCGGGCGCGACGGTCGCCTCCAACGACGATTGGGGCTCGGCCGCCAACTCCGCGCAGATCGCCGCGGCCGCCGCCCGTTCGGGCGCCTTCGCGTTGGGAGCCAACAGCCGGGACGCCTCGGTGCTCACGCCGCTTTCCAGCGGCCCCTACACCGCGCAGATCACGGGGAAGGCCGCCGCCACCGGTATCGCGCTGATGGAGGCGTACGACACTTCGGCCGCCTCCGATACCGCGCGGTTGGTCAATATTTCGGCCCGTTCCCAGGTCGGGACCGGGGGCGATATCCTCATCGCGGGTTTCGTGGTCAGCGGGAACGTGAACAAGCGGGTGCTGATCCGCGGAGTCGGGCCCGCTCTGACGCAGTTCGGGGTCGGTGGTGTTCTCGCCGATCCGCAGCTGGCGCTGTACCGTCAAGGGGCATCATCGCCGATGGATCAGAACGACAACTGGCTCACCGCCACCAATGCCCCGCAGGTCGGGCTGGTGGCCGGTCAGGTCGGGGCGTTCGCGCTGGCACCCAACTCAAGGGACGCGGCCCTGCTGGTGACGCTCGAGCCCGGCGCCTACACGGCGCAGGTGAGCGGGGTGGGCAATTCCACGGGGGTCGCCCTGATCGAAATTTATGAAGCGCCCTGAGATGAACGGTCGCACCGTCGTTCGCCTTGCCCTCTTGCTCGCCGCCTCCGCGCGGCTGGCCGCCCACTCGTGGCACGACGAGGGTCCGGTCAGTCCGGCGATCGCCGCCGCGCGGGCCGAATTGATGGCCCAGTTGGTGGCTGAGCAACGCGCGGCGCTCGCTTCCGCCTCCTCCTCGGGCGGAGGGCCCGGCACCGCCGCCGCTCCGGTCGCGCCCGCCGGTTATGGTGCGACGATGGCCGCGTCCTTCGCCCCGTTTAAACCGCACGTCCGTACCTACTACGACGCCACCACCTTTTACGTGGAAGGCGACGGCATGCCGGATCCGGCGCTGATGCCCACGCCGATGGTCGGCATCACGGCTTGGCAGCAGCAGGTTCCGTTGCCGGTTTCCTACTTCGCGGGCACCGTGAATCCGGAGCGAGACCAGGGTTCCATCGGTTTCGGAAAACCCAACGTGTGGCGTCTGCCCCTCGTGCCGACGCCCTCGGCAACGCCGATCCCGATCTCTTCGGGGAATTTCCAGCGCGGCGCCATCGCCGTGGGCGCCGACGGCATCGCGGTGTTCAATCCGCGCAACAACCGCGGGGTCTACTCCTACGACATCGGCGAACTCGACCTCTACGGCGGCCATTGCGGTCTGGCGGACGACTACCACTACCACATCGCCCCGGTCCACCTGCAGGCGCGGCTGGGCATCGACAAGCCGGTCGCCTGGGCGCTCGATGGATATCCGATCTACGGTTACACGGAGCCCGATGGCTCGCCGCGGCAGGCCCTCGACGCCGACGGCGGCCACGACCACGGGGTCTGGAAATATCATTATCACGCGATCGGCAGCGCGGCGACCGGCCCGCAGAGCCCGTACCTCCCGGCCGCCTTCCACGGCACGGTGATCAACTTCGGCGGTCAGGTCGACGGCCAGCCGGAAGTGCAGGCGATCCGGCAGAACAACACCGGCGGCTACGTCGCGCAGGCCATCACCGGCGCGCGCATCACCGGGTTCAAGAATCCGGTCGCCCTCGAGACCGATGCGTCGGGCAACCTGGTCGAGTCCGCCACGGGCACGCCGTCGCCGGACGAGTTCCTGATGCGCTACACGGTTTCCGGCGTCACCTACGACCTTTGCTGGCGCATTAACCGTGCGCCCAACCCGAAGACGCTCACGATCACCTGGCGCCGGCCGGGCATCAGCCCCACAACCACCACCTACAATAACGGCAATAACCGCCTCACCGCCTACCCGGTGGCGAATCCGAGCCTCGCCCGTCTCCCCGACACCGGACAGACGCTCGACGCCTCGACGACCTTCGGCGAGGACTCCGATTATTCGCTGAATCCGCCTTCGTACCGCGACAATGCCGACGGCACGATCAGCGATCTCGTCACCGGTCTGATGTGGCAGAAGGTGGATGCCGGGGAGACGACGTGGGACAACGCCGTGGCGCGGGCCGCGTCCGTCCGCACCGGTGGGTACTCCGACTGGCGCCTGCCGACGCCGACGGAGCTGTTCAGCATCATGAACTTCAACAACGGCAATCCGGCCGCGATGAACCTCACCTACTTCCCGGTGAACACGACGGATGCCGCGGAGTACTGGTGGACCAGCGATATCTACGGTGCCGACGGGGCGCGGGTATGGTGCGTGAACTCCGGTGGGGGACTGGGACCAAAGCCCAAGAGCGAGACCGCAAGCGCCGGCGGCACGTTGCGCTACCACGCCCGCTATGTGCGCGGAGCGAAGCCCTCCAATTCCCACAACTACGCCAACAACCTCGACGGAACGATCACCGACACCGACACGGGCCTGATGTGGACGCAGGTGCCGGCCCACGCCGCTCACCTGAGCGGTGTAGGCTC
>JBEGJD010000167.1:0-16669 GCA_041184765.1 Verrucomicrobiota bacterium
GCGCTGCTCTACCAGCCGGATCGTATTTCGGGACGCGTGCCGGTCGTGTTGAACGTCAACGGTCACGAGAAGACCGGTACCGCGACGCCCTACATCCAGGAGCGCTGCATCAACCTCGCGAAGCGTGGCATCCTCGCCCTGAACCCGGAGTGGCTCGGGCGCGGCCAGTTGCTCGAGGAAAAGGGGCTCGACCACTACCGCATGAACCAGCTCGACCTCTGCGGCACGAGCGGACTCGCGGTCTTCCACCTCGCCGCGCAACGCGCCCTGGAAATCGCCCTGGCTCTGCCCAACGCGGATCCCGAACGGGTTGCCGTCACCGGTCTTTCCGGCGGCGGTTGGCAGACCATCTTCCTCTCCGCGCTCGACGAGCGCGTGCGGCTCGCCAACCCCGTCGCGGGTTACTCCAGCTACGTCACCCGCGTGCAGTTTCCCTCGCTTGACCTCGGTGACTCCGAGCAGACGCCGTCCGACCTCGCCACCGTCGTCGATTACACCCACCTCACCGCGATGATGGCGCCGCGGCCGACGCTCCTCAGCTACAACGCGAAGGACAATTGCTGCTTCCGCGCCGACTACGCGCTCGCGCCCCTGGTGCAGGCCGCCGCCCCGGTCTTCCGCCTCGCCGGTGCGGCGGAGCGGCTGCAGCAGCATGTCAACCACGACCCGGGACACAATTACGGCCGCGACAACCGCGAGGCCTTCTACCGCTTCCTGCGCGACCAGCTGCTTGGCGGCGCCGCGGATTTTCCCCTGGCCGAGATCCCTTCCGAAGCCGAAGTGCGCCCGGCCGAGTCGCTTCGTGTGCCGCTGCCCGCTGGTAACCACGACTTCCACAGCCTCGCGTTGCAGCTCAGCAAAAACCTGCCGGTTGCAGGTCAGCCCGACCGCGCGCGCCTGCGGGCCATCGTGCGTGCGCCGGACTACCGTGTGGCCGCGACGGCCGCCGGCTCGGCGCGCGAGGACGGCGCGGAGGTGAGCCGCTGGCGCCTGCGGATGGACAACGACTGGGCGGTGCCGGTCGTCGAACTTTCCCCGTCCGGCGCGCGCTCGACGGTACTGCTGCTGGCCGACGCCGGACGCGCCGCCGCGGAGCCGCGCGTCCGCGAGTTGCTCGCCGCCGGGCGACGCGTGGTCGCGGTCGACCCGTTCTACTTCGGCGAATCCAAAATCGCCGGGCAGCCGGGACTCTTCGCGATCCTTGTGGCGGCTGTCGGTGAACGCCCGCTCGGCATCCAGGCCGGCCAGGTCGCCGCGGTGGCGCGCTGGCTTTCCCGCGAGCGCGGTCTGGGGACGGTCGAGATCGCGACCGAAGGGCCGCGGACCGGCCTCATCGGGCTCGTCGCGGCCGCCCTCGAACCGGACGCGATCGCGGGCCTGGTGCAGCGCGATGCGATGGCCTCGCTGCGCGAGGTGATCACCAGCGATCTCACGGTGATGCAGCGGCCCGAACAGTTCTGCTTCGGCCTGCTGCGTGAATTCGACGTTCCGCAGATCGAGGCGCTGGTGGCGCCGCGACCGGTGACGCGCCGCTGAACCTTTTCCGATGAATCCCACCCTTTTCCCCGTGGGCGATGAGCCCGTCTTCGGTCGGCGCGCGTTCGTCGGCGCCTCGCTGTCGTTCGCCGCGGCGGCGCTGTTGTCGAATGCCCGTTTGCACGCGGCCTCGAAGCCGTCTTTTTCCGCGGATCCGTTTTCGCTGGGTGTCGCTTCGGGCGATCCCACGCCCGACGGTGTCGTGCTGTGGACGCGGCTCGCGCCGCGGCCGCTGGAACCCGGTGGCGGCATGCGGCCCGAGCCGGTGGAGGTGACGTGGGTGGTGGCCGATGATGAGGCTCTCACGAAGGTCGTCGCGGCGGGCACTGCGGTGGCGAATCCCGCTTGGGGGCATTCCGTCCACGTTGAGGTTTCGGGCCTGCGGCCCGATCGCTGGTATTTTTACCAATTCCGCGCCGGCGGGGTGGAAAGCCCGAAAGGTCGCACCCGTACCATGCCGGCGGCCAGCAGCCTGCCGGAGCGGCTGCGCTTCGCCTTCGCCTCGTGCCAAAACTTCGAGAGCGGGCACTACACCGCTTACCAGCACATGGCCCGCGAGGATCTCGATCTCGTCGTCCACCTCGGCGATTATATCTACGAGGGTGCGGCCCACCGCGGACGGCCGCGCCTCCACAACGGCGGGGAGATCTTCACGCTGGAGGACTACCGTCTTCGCTACGCGCTCTACAAATCCGACCCTGCGTTACGGGCCGCCCATGCCATGGCGCCTTGGATCGTGACGTGGGACGACCACGAGGTGGCGAACAACTACGCGGGGGACATCCCCGACAAGCCCGCGTCGCGGGACGAATTCCTGCGGCGCCGGGCGGCGGCCTACCAGGCATATTTCGAGATGATGCCGCTGCGCCGCGCCCAGCTGCCATCGGGGCCCGACCTGCTGCTGTTCCGCGCATTGGATTTCGGGCGGCTCGCGACATTCCACGTCCTCGATACGCGGCAGTACCGCACCGACCAGCCGCAGGGTGACGGACGCAAGCCGCCCTCGCCGGTCCTCCTTGATCCGCGCGGGACCTTGCTCGGCGAACGTCAGCGGGCTTGGCTCGACGCCGGCTTGGAGCGATCTCCCGCCGCGTGGAACGTGCTCGCCCAGCAAGTGATGATGGCCCGGGTCGACCTCGCGCGGGGTCCGGACGTGCTGCACAGCATGGACCAGTGGCCGGGCTACGAATTCGAGCGGCGCCGGGTGCTGCGCCATTTCCGTGATCGCCGGGTGAAAAACCCGGTGGTGATCACGGGCGACATCCACTCCAACTGGGCCAACGAGCTTGTGCAGGATTTCGACCGCCCCGACGGTCCGCCGGTGGGGGTGGAGTTCGTCGGCACCTCGATCAGCTCGGGCGGCGACGGTGCCATCGAACCTGCTCACACGAAGGAGCTCCTGGCGGAGAATCCATTCGTGAAGTACCGCAACAACGAGCGCGGCTACGTGCGGTGTGAGGTGACGCCCGCCGCGTGGCGCACGGATTTTCGCACCGTGCCCTTCGTGGAGCGCCCTGGTGCCCCGATCAACACCCGCGCCAGCTTCGTCGCCGAGTCCGGTCGCGCCGCCCTGAACCGCGTGTGACCGGGCGCTCCGTGCTTTGGCCGCGCCACGGCTGAAGACATTCCGTTGGGGCCCGCCTCACGCGGGCAAGCACCCTCGCCGACACCGTACGAATTTCGTGATGCGGTGACGTACACGATCTCCTGTCGAAACGTATATGTTGTAGCCGGGGCCGCTCGCCCCGGAAAATGCAGGCGGGGAATTCCGGCCGAAGGCGGTACCTCTCCGCACGCCCGCGCTTTCGGCGATTCGCGGTCCCGACTACTTTCGCGGCTTTGTCTCGACGGTCACGTCGGTGATCACGCCGCCGAAAGCGAACGGCGGGGCGTAATCCTCGCTCACCGGCGTGTAAAGATCGCGGCCGATGTCCAGCGTCTCGTGGCTGATGTTGCCGGTCATCACTTCCGGCACCTGGCCGCGGGCGACTGCCCGACCGTCGATACGCAGGACGACATCGGCTCCGCCGCTCGCGGTCAGATTCAATTCAGCGCTTACCGTGCAGGCGCCTTCCGGCAAACGCACCGGGGCGTCCACCGTGGTGCGACGCTCGCCCGCGTAATTGTAATGAAAGACCGGACGCCCCTCGCGGACGTACAACGCGTAGCCGGCGAAGCGCCCGCCGTGCGCGAGGATCACGCCGTCGCCGGGGCGTTCGATACGGGCGGTGATTGTCATCGAACGGTCGCGGCGTTCGAGCGCGGTGAACTTGTGGAGGCCGGTCACCGGCGGAACGTAAGTGGCGCGGAGGCGATCGCCGTTCCAAGCCGGTCGAATCATGTCGCGCGGGCCGGCGCGGCGGTCGTCGAGCGGAAGTACGTCGTGGGCGGCCGCTTCGCGATCCCACGCCGAAATCAGCGCCGCCAGTCGCTCCGGTTGCTCGCGGGCGAGATCGCGACTTTCGTTGAGATCGGCGTCGACGTGGTACAACTCCCACGTGTCCTCCGCGTAGGGCCTGCCCGAGGGGTGCCACGTCACGGCTTTCCAACCGTCCGCCCAAATCGCGCGGTGTCCGTGGATTTCAAAGTACTGGGCCTTGCGACGGGTCGGCGTCGCCGCGCCTTCGCGCGGCCAGGTGTAGGCAAACGAGAGACCTGCGATCGGAACCTGCCGGCGTCCGCTCAACTCGGCGGGTGCGCTTACTCCCGCGGCCTCCAGCACGGTGGGCAGCACGTCGATCGCGTGGTGGAATTGCCCACGCAGCCCGCCGGCTTCCGTGATGCGCGCCGGCCAGTGCGCGATCAGGGGCACGCGTATGCCGCCTTCGTGCGTTGTTCCCTTGGTGTGGCGCAGCGGCGTGTTGCCGGCCTGCGTCCAGCCGATCGGATAAGTGGGATAAGTGAACGGTCCGCCGAGGAGATCGACGCGGTCCGCTCCTCCCGCGAATTCTCCGAGTTTGTTCGCCGTGAACAGGCGCATCTCGTTCCAGATGCCCTCGGGCCCGCCTTCCGGGCTGGCTCCATTGTCGGATAACACGAGAATCAGCGTGTCGCGCAGAGCGCCCGTTTTCTCGAGCCAAGCCACGACCCGCCCTAGCTCACGATCGGCCGCCTCCATGCAGGCGGCGAAGCACTCATAGTAACGGGCGAACACCCGGCGCTCCCGCGGAGTGAGCGCGGCCCAGGGCTTCACGCCGGGGTTGGCGGGCGGGAGCCGCGTGCCGCGCGGCACGATGCCGAGCTCGATCTGCCGGGCCAGCGTCCGTTCACGGTACGCGTCCCAGCCGTCGTCGAAACGGCCGCGCCATTTCGCGAGCAAATCTTCCGGCGCGTGGTGGGGTGCGTGTCCGGCGCCGAGTGAGAGATAGGCGAAGAAAGGACGCTCGGGTGCGGAAGCCCGGTGTTGCGCTATGAACGCGATCAGCCGGTCGCACAGGTCGGCGTCCATGAAGTAGGGCTCCTCCCCGCCGGGTCGGGTCGTCCGGGGCAGCACGCGTTCGCGCCCCGAGTAGATCTCGGGCGCGAACTGACTCATGTCGCCGCCCATAAAACCATAAAAGTGGTCGAAGCCCCGCCCGGTGGGCCAGTGCGTGACGTCGCCCGCCGCGTTGAGTTCAGCCATCGGCGCGAGGTGCCATTTGCCGAAGGCCGCCGTCGCGTAGCCGCCTGCCCGCAGGTAGTCGGCCACCGTTCCCGCATCAGGGCGTATCCCGCCCAGATTGTTGCGGGCGCCGTTCGCATACTCGCCGATGTGGCCCACGCCCACCGCATGGGCGTTGCGGCCGGTCAGGAGCGCCGCACGGGTCGGTGAGCAGACCGGGTTAACGTGAAAATTCGTGTAACGCAGTCCGCCGGCCGCCAAGCGGTCGACGGTGGGCGTCGCGAGCGGCGAGCCGTAGCAGCCGAACTGCCCGAAGCCGACGTCGTCCCAGAGAACGATCAACACGTTCGGTGCGCCCGCGGGTGCGCGACGCGGTTCCGGCCAGCGGGCGTCGGCCGGGGTCCACGCCGCGGATGCGGCCGCGGCCAAGGTGGCCGGAGCAACGGCGAGGGAGAGCATGGTCATGACCAAGCGGCGCATGGGCCGAGGCGAGTGCGGGCCGCTGCTGCCGACAACGCAAAAGCCGCCGGCGCCGGCGCTCAGCGCGAGGGGCCGCGCAGGAACGCGATGAGATCCGCCATCCCCTGCGGCGGAATCGCCGATTCCAGACCTTCGGGCATCAGCGACGTGGCGCCGCCTTCGAGTGAGGCGATCTCGTTGCGCCGAAAGGTGCGCCGCGAGCCGTCGAGCAGCTTAAGGGTGACGCTTCCGGCCGTTTCGGAGGCGATGAGTCCGTAGACCTGTTCGCCGTCCTGTAGCGTGCAGGTGAACGCGGCGTAGCCGGGCTGGATGTCGGCGTTGGGATCGAGGATCGACGAAAGCAGCCGTTCGGGAGTGTGGTTCGTCGCTGAGGCGAGATCAGGCCCGACGTCGCGACCTTCCTCACCGCGCTTGTGGCAAACGGCGCAGGCGGCGCGGTAGACATCGCGGCCGCGCGTGGCGTCGCCGGGGAGAGCGAGCGCCGGCACGTAGCGCTCGATGACGGCGACACGGGTGGGCATCGGCCCGCCAAAAACCTTCTGCGAGATACGCTGCACCTCGCGCGATTCGTGGCGCAGCAGTCGGCCGCGTTGGGTGGTGTCAAAAGCCGTGGCGGGTATCTCGCCGCTCTCCACCCGTTCGATCAGGTCCAGCGCCCATGGCCCGCGGCCGAGCCAGCCCACGAGCGTGGTCTCACGTCCCGCGGGCCCGAGCCGGTTCCACGCCGCGGCGAACAGCCCGGGTACTTCCGTCGCCGCGGTCGTGGCGAGGGCGCGGGCCGCGGCGCTTTGCACCGCCGGCGGATGCCGCGCGTCCAGCCAGGTGGCGAGTGAAGCGAGCGCGACCGTCCGACTGGAAGTGTCGGCCGCGAGCAACGCGGCGGCGGCGATGCGGTCGGCGGGCTTGATCGAGCCGTCGATGAAACGCGCGCGGGCCTCCTGGAGCCGCTGTCTCGCCCGGGCGGCCGCCGCGGAAAGGCGATCGGAGGGTTGCACCGCGCCTAGGGTTTCAAGCGAAGTACCGCGTTCGGCGAGCAGGACCAGGAGGCGGCGAAGCAGGTCGCTCGTCTCCGCTGACATCGGCCCGGGGCCGGCGACGATCGCATCGAGGGCGAGCGCGACGGAATCACGATCTCCCGCCGCCAAGGCGGCCGGCAGCAGGGATCCGGCGGCGCGCCCGAGGACTGCAGCGCCGGCGCGGGCGGCCGCGGCCGTGACCTTTGCGCCGTGATTCGCCGCCGAGCTTAGCACCGCTGCGACCATCATCGGTTCGGCCGAGTTGGTCGTGAGCAGTCGGCCGAGCGCGTCCCCGGCGAGCGCGTCGGGGGAGGCGCCCAGCGAGAACGCGAGTTGCAGCCGCACCTTGGGATCGGGATCTGTCGCGAGTCCGGCCGCGGCGGAAAGCAATTCGGGCGTGAAACGTGTTTCGGCAAGGCGCAGGGCGTTTTCGCGGACGCCGGAGTGCGGATCGCCCAGGGCGCGGGCCACTTCCTCCGAGGTCAGTCGGCCGAGTCCGTCGAGGACACAAAGCGCGTGGAGCCGCGCGAGTGGTTCCGCGGCTTCGGCCGCCAGCGCGCGCAGCGGAGCGAGAGTCGCGGGGTCGGCGCGCCAGAGCAGCATCTGGTGCGCGTGGTCGCGCTCCCAGCCGCTGGGGGAGCGCAACGCGGCGACCAGGCCGGCGGCGTCCAGTCGGTCGAGGCGCAGGGCGCGGAAAGGAGGCAACCCCTCGCGGCTTACACGGTAGATGCGCCCGCGGTCATCGCCGAGGCGGTAGGATGCCATCAGCTCGTCCTTGCCGCGCTGCGGGAGGAATTGCGGGTGCTCGATGATGTACCGATACATGTCCGCCACCCAGAGCGCGCCATCGGGACCTTCCCGCACCATGACCGGCCGGCACCAGCGGTCCTCGCTGGATAAAAAGTCGAATGCGCCTTCGCCAGGCCGGTGCTCGGCGGTGAACGAGACCCCTCGGTCAGTGAGGCGCGCGTGCTGCACGAGGTTGTGGAACGGCTCGCACACGAGCGCGTCGAGGACGCCGTCTCCCGCGCCGAACGTGCGCGCGTCGCGCGTGAGCACCGCGCTGCAGGCCGAGGTGAAACGGCCGGACTGATGAAAGCTGTGGTAGCGCTTCTCGGGTGCGCTCGCGGGAAACACGGGCGGGTTGGAGGGCGTGAGCAGCTGCACCAGCGTCTGGTCCGCGGCGAAAGCCGGGTTGCGCGCGAGGTAGTGGTCGGGAAGCACGTAATGCCAGAGCGGGTTCGAGTTCTGCGTGCCGAACCAACGGCCCCAATTGTCGCGGTTGCGGCCGAATTGCGTCGGGCCGCTCTGCGGCTCCAGGTCGCCGGTGTCGGGCCGGAACCGGAAGTCGCGGCTGCCCGTCGCCACCTCGGCGCCGGTGCGGTGCGACTTCAGCTTGGTCGCGGCCCCGTGGCCGCGGTGGTGACCGCCGGACGCGACATGGACCCAATTATCGAGTCCCCAGCGCAGTCCGTTCGCCCGCAGCTGCTGGTTGCCCTCGAAGAGTCCGCTCACGAGCACCTCGCGTGAGTCCGCCTTTCCGTCGCCGTCGGTGTCCCGCAGGAGGAGGATATGGGGCGCTGCTGTGATGATCACGCCGTCGCGCCACGTGAGGATGCCGTTCGGGAAGTTCAGCCCCTCGGCGAAGAGCGTCGAGCGGTCGTAGCGGCCATCGCCGTCGGTGTCCTCCAGCACGCGCACGCGCCCGCCCGACGCACCCTTGCCGTCGAGCCCGAGGGGATAGTCGGCCATCTCGACCACCCAGAGGCGGCCGCGGGAATCCCAGTCGAAAGCGACGGGATCAGCCACCAGCGGCTCGGCGGCGGCGAGTTCGACGCGAAAGCCGGGCGCGACGTGGAATTTCCGCAACGACTCCTCCGGTGAAAGCGGCGCGACGTCCGGCACCGGCGCACGTGTAACCGCGGACGCCGGGGCGGCGCGACCGGAGGCGGCGAAATGCGCGGCGATCTCCGCTGCCGTGAGCGCGCGTTCGTAAACCGCGACTTCGTCGATTTTGCCCTCGAAAGAGGCGAAGCCGTCACACCTTCCCGCGAGGAAAATCTCCTTCGCCGGATCAATCGCGGTCGCGGCCACCGTGGTGTCGATCTCCGGTTCGGCGTGTCCGTCGAGGTGCACGCGCACGCGATCTCCCGAGCGAACGAGCACGACGTGATGCCAAGTGCGGAAGCCGAGCTTGGTCCTTCCATGAAAAGCCCCCGCAGGGCTGTCGCCGGATTGGAAGAGGAGTCGACCGGGAACGCCGTTCGCGGAAGTTCCGCTGATGCCCAAGTGCTCGCCGGCGGCCGCGTTGCCCGCCGGACCGCGCGACCACAGCACGCCGGTCACCGGGCGCGCGTCGACGGGCATAGCGTTCCACAGCCAGAGCTCCACGGTGTGATCCCGGCCCAGTTTCGGCAGTTCCGCGCGCAGGCGGCCGCCGGCGAAATGCGGCGCGCGGTTGATGCGCGGACCGGAGAAGGCCGACGGGTTCTCGGGCACGGCCGAGATCGCGTCCGCCGCGCTCTGGGCGCCCGGCAGGTGGAGTGACACTCCCGGTTCAAGACGGGCGTTCCGTCCGGCGCCGGAGGCATCTGCCGCCAGCGGAAAGTCCGACTCCTCGAGCCGCCAATAAGCGTGCGGCCGGTCCGCGAGCACGGTGCGCGCGTAAGCCCCGTGGCTCGGGGCGGTTTCCCGGCGCGGCGCGCCGGCGACGCGCTCAAGCAGGCCGAGCAGAGCCTCGACGATCTTCGGCTCAGCTTGCTCCTCGAGCCCGGCGGTGCGCGCGGCCCACGTCGTGTAGCCGCCAAGGAAGTGCTGCTCGGGCGGAGGAATGTAGCCCTCCGCACCGTTGGCCAACTCGATGTTGAAGGTGGCGGGCAGCGGGCTGCGCGCCTTCAGCTTCAGCCCTGTCAGCGCGTAGACCTCGTTGGGGATCGCCGTGATCCCGGTTTCGCCGATCCGGAGCGCCTGGAGCTTCAGCTCACGTTCGGGTTCCGCCGCCAGGAACAGCTGCTCCCGCGCGTAAACCTCGCGCTGGTTAGCCGCCGGACGGTCTCCCATCGGCCCGGCCAGGCTACGCGCCCACTCCATTCGCGCCGCGCTGGCGAGGCGACGTTGCAGCCTGAGCGTTGCCTCCGCCATTACCAGCTGACCCGAGCCGCGGTGCTCAATCGTACGATGGACTTCGGCCGCGCGTGCGAGCAGGCGCTCGCTGTAGTCGTCGAGCGTCACCTTCGCCTGGGGGCGACTGTAATCCATCCAATGCGAGTCGCCGCTCGTGCCCTGCGAAAGGATACCGACGAAATCGTCACCGGCCTTCGCGCCGACCTGGCGGCCGATGCCCTCGGCGAAACGGCCGCAGAAATCCGCGGAGAGCGGTGGCGCCCCGAAGTAATGCATCGAGAAGTTGCCGAGGACCGCGAGGGGTGTGCCGTCAGCCGCCTGCACCGAGAGCAGGGTCAATTGCGGATCGATCGGCCCGGCCGGTCCGGTGACGTCGGGGCTTTCGTAGCCCGGGTGCATGTTCGCCCGGACCGACACCTCGCCGAACGGATCTGGCAGCATGCGGTCGGGACGCCGGATCCAGCGGCGGCAATTCGTGAGATCCCACGCGTCAACCGCTCCGCGTCCGATCCGCGCTGGACGCTCGCGGGCCGCCGCAGCGGCGATCGCCTCCGTGATCTTCGCCGGCAGGAATTCGGCGTACGCGGGGTCGATCCGCGCGCCGAGGCAGCCCATTGCGGCCGGGGCGCTGTGCGTATGGGTCGCCGAAACCAGCATCCGCTCGGTGGCAATACCAGTCGACTTCGCGGCGGCCGCCTTTGCGCGGTCGATCAGCTCCCGCGGCAGCATGCAGGTGTCGACCACGCAGATCGCCACCCGTTCGTGGCCGTTGGCGATCACCAGCGCGCGGGCCTGCAGGCGGTCGTGGGCCTGCGTGGCGGTTTTCTCAAGGAAACCGCCGTTCACCCGCACGGGGTAGTCCACGGGGGTGATGTCGACCTTGGCGGCACCGGCGCGATAAGTTCCTTCTGGCGCGGGCGCGGCCGGCAGCATTGCGGCGAGGAGAAGCGCGTGCAGTGCGGCGGAAAAAATCGCAGCGCGGAACCTTGGATGGGGAAGGTTCATTATGGGGTGCCGGGGTGTTTTCAGCCTGCGGCGGTCTGCCAGTTGGCGCGGGCCACCCGGAGCATGTTTTCGCCGAGGATCTTCCGGATCGTCTCGTCGGAGTGGCCGCGTTGGACGAGGCCGACCGTGAAGAGCGGCCAATTGGTCCAGGCGAGCGTCTGCTCCGCCTGCGGTTTCGGCTTGAAGTCGTCCACCGGCCAAAGGTGTTCCCAGCGGGGACCCGCTGCGGACAGAGGCGAACGTCCATCGCGGCGGGAGGTGACCTTGGCCCGCTCGGCGGGATCGTTGCGCGAGGTGTAGGAGATGTCGGGCCCGATCGCCACGTGGTCGGCGCCGAACGTGCGCACCGCATGGTCGATGTGGTCCAGAAAGGCGCGGATATCACCGTCGCTTCCGAGGAAACGCGGGATGCAACAGATGCCGACCAATCCGCCGGTGTCGCAGATGGCGCGGATCACCTCGTCGGGCTTGCCGCGGAAATGCCGGTAGACGCCCCCGCAGGACGTGTGGCTGGCGACCATCGGGCGACGCGAGGCCTTGGCGGCTTCCAGACTGGTGCGCCAGCCGGAGTGCGAGACGTCGACGATCACCCCGAGGCGGTTCATCTCGGCGACGACGGCGTGGCCGAAATCGCTCAGACCGCCGTCGTTGGGTTCGCCCGCGCCGTCGCCGATCGGGTTACGCCGGTTGTAGGTGACGTGCATCATGCGCACGCCGAGCTGGCGGAAGATGCGGATGAGCCGCAGCTCGTCGCCGGTGCTTTCCCATTGCTGGCGCAGCGGCACGCCGTTGGTCGTGAAGTAGAGGCAATGCCCTCCGGCGCGCTTCGCGGCGGTGATGTCGTCGGGTGATACGGCGCGCGCGCACGTGGTGCGGCCGACGTCGGTCGCATAGGTGAAGCGCGCGAGGCGTTTCATCAGGCGCAGCGGGTCACTGCCTTCCTCGCCGGTGTTCTGGAAAACGCACGTCACGCCCGCCGCCCGCATCGCTGTGAGGAATTCCTTGCGTTCGTTTTCATCGGTCGCCCAGCGCGTCATCGCCATCTCCTCGCGCAGGTCGACCAACTCCGCGTCCGGCGTGCCGCGCGCCGCGGCGGCCTGGAAAGCCGCGCCGTCGAGGGCGGCGCGCGGCGCGAAGCCGTAGGATTCGAACACGAGCGACTCCGCGTGAAGGCGCAGGCCGTGCTCCAAGTCGCGGGCGGATGGCTTGAGCACGGTGAGCGCGGCCTGGCGGTCGCGGTTGATGCGGTCCTCGCCCGGCACGAGTCCTGACGGGGTGGCGGCGCGGCCGGTCAGAAGAGCGGGGCCGATCAGGGAAACGGCGGGTACGGCCGCGGCTAGGCGGCGCACGAATGCGCGACGGGGCAGGGGCGGGGTCACGTTGCGAGCATCGGAAGCGGGTTGGGCGGGTCAAACCGGCGTTCCCGATCAAGCCCGCGCTAACGGGCTTAGACCGGTTTGGTCCGGTCGTTTTCCGGCATTTACACGGCCGGAGGCATTTGCTCTCTTCGGCGGTTCATTCGTCCAAATCCGCCCGCATGAGCTCGCCTGCCACTCCTTCCCAACCGGCCCCCGCCGGGGATGATCGTAACCTCGTCCCGGCTGAGGCCTCTCCGGTGGTCACCTTCGAGGACAAGATGCGTGGATTCTGGGCCTCGTACCGCAAGGTGATCTACGCCCTCTGCGCGCTCGTGGTGCTGGCCATCGTCGGCAAGGGAGCTTTCGAGTACTTCGAGGACCAACGGGAAGAGGGCGTCCGCAAGGCCTACGCTGCCGCGACCACGCCGGATCAGCTCAAATCTTTCGTCGCGGCCAACGCTTCGCACTCACTCGCCGGGGTTGGCCATCTGCGCATGGCCGATGACGCCTACAAGGCGGGCAAGGCGGCCGACGCCGCGGCCGCTTATGAGAAGGCCGCCGGCATCCTGAAGTCGGGTCCGCTCGCCGCCCGCGCGCGTCTCGGTCTCGCGCTCTCCCAGGTGCTTGCCGGCAAAGCGGCTGACGGTGCCAAGGTGCTCGGACAGGTCGCGAGCGACGAGAAAGAGTTCAAGGCCGTGCGCGCCGAGGCGATTTATCATCTGTGCAGTCTGGCCGCCGAGGCCGGTCAGGCCGAGGAAGTGCAGAAGCGCGTCGACGAGCTGATGAAGCTCGATGTCTCCAGCCCGTGGACGCAGCGTGCGATGTCGCTTCGCGCGAGCCTGCCGGCCGCCCCTGCGGCCGACGCGAAGAAGGACGCCGCGGCCGCGCCGGCCGGGGTTCAGGTGAAGGTTCCGGGCAAGTGAGCCGGAGCGGTTCTTTGTTCTTGCGATGAAATTTTCGGCCCGCGTAGTTCCGCGGGCTCCGTGGGGGGGCGGCCTTCGCGCCGCATCCGTCCACGGATCACATTTCGCTCAGGTGGTGGAACTGGTAGACACGCAGGTCTCAGAAGCCTGTGCTTAACCGCATGGGGGTTCGAGTCCCCCCCTGAGCACCAATTCCAGAGGTGAAACCGGCCCCGCTACGGGGCCGGTTTTCTTTCTGTAAGTCCCTTGGGTCAGCAGCGATCGCACCGTCGTTTCACGATCGCCGCGGTTCGTGTAGGGGATGGCGGCTCCGTCCCCAGATCGGGTTCATGCCCGAAGGGCAGGCGGGTGCTGAGCCGAGTTCCGCGGCGATCGGGCCGCGCAACGCGACGGCATATCAGTCGAACACCACCGTCTTGTTGCCGTAGGCGAGGACACGCCCGGCAAGATGCCAACGAACCGCCTGGGCGAGGACCACGCGTTCGAGGTCGCGTCCGAGACGAATGAGATCGTCGACTTCGTGGCGATGGGTCACCCGGACGACGTCCTGGTGAATGATCGGCCCTTCATCGAGATCACGCGTGGCATAGTGCGCGGTCGCGCCGATCAACTTCACCCCGCGGGTGTGGGCCTGGTGGTATGGCCGACCTCCGGCGAACGCCGGCAGGAAGGAGTGGTGGATGTTAATCACTGGCGCGCCGAATGAATCCAGGAACTCCTGTGAGAGCACCTGCATGTAGCGCGCCAGCACGACCAGTTCGGCACCCGTTTCGCGCAGAAGCGCCAGCTGACGGGCTTCGGCCGTGGCTTTCGCATCGGGTGTGACCGGGATGTGATGGAACGGCAGCCCGTACCCGGCGGCGGCGGCGGCGAGATCGGTATGGTTTCCGACCACCGCTACGATTTCCGCCGCGAGATCACCCGACTTCCAGCGAAGGATCAGGTCGTGAAAACAATGGTCGGCCTTCGAAACAAAGATGGCGAGCCGTGTGCGATGGGTGGAGGAGAGCACCCGGGCCTTCATGCCGAGGGAGGCGGCGAAGCTCGTGAAGGCCGTCGCGCCGGAGTCGTCAGTGGCTTTGAGGCCGGAAGGGTGCTGCCCAGGTTCCCATTCAATCCTTTGGAAGAAGATTCCCGCCTCCATGTCGCGGTGCTGATCGGCGTGCAGGATGTTCCCCCCGCGCTCGAAAATCCAACCGGCGACCCGCGCGACCAACCCGGGTTGATCCGCCCCGTGCAGTAAGGCCGTAAGGGTGGTCCGCGACACGCTCATATCCGCGTCACTTCAGTTCCGGCTGCGTCGCCGATCCTCTTCTGCCCGGGGCTGCGAGGCCAGTTCACCGACCGCGCGCGCGATGGTTTTCAACTCCTCGCGGAGCTGCGCGGTCGTGTTCTCAGCCTCGAGACGCAGTCGTCTTTCGACGGAAAGGTATTCTCCGAGCCTCTCCACCGTGTCCTTCAACTTACGTAACTCCTCGCTGGCGGCCTTGAGCTCGGCGGCGGTTTTCTCCCTTGAGCGGCGCGATTCCTCGGATTCGGCCGCGCTCTGGGCGGTTTTCTCGGCGCGGTCCCTTTCAACCTTCAGGCGCGCGTTGGCCGCCCGAAGGGTGGCGAGTTCGCGGGCGGCCTCCCGCAATTGCTCCACCAGCCTGGAAATGTCGGCTGCACCTCCCGTCCCGGTCGTCGCCAGTGCGCTCCGCGTCGCAGCTCGTTCCGTGCTCGTGACCGGTTCGGAACGGGCCTCGGTGGAAGAGGATCGTCTAGCGGAATCCCGCGTTTCGCGACGTGGCGCCTCTTCGTTCGCGGAGGACCTCGACTCCGGCTCCCGGGCGGACTCTTTCGCGGCGGTGCCCTCGGACTCCGCCCGTCCGGACTCCGACGACTCGGAGGATGAACCCGTGGCACAGCCGGTGAGAATGAGCACGAGGCCGGCGGCAATGATGGGGAAGGGCTTTGAGGGCATGAGCTTGAGTTCGCGGGTCCAGTCGAGGCTGCTCGGAACCTGGCGGCGGAAGGACGTTCAGAGCACTTTCACATTTCCGCGGTACTGCTGGATGGGCCGTACGCCGACGTGTTTTTCCTTCAACGAACGGATTCCGTCCAGCGCGGCGGCCGCGCCGGTGATCGAGGTCATGATGCAGACGTTATGGGCCAGAGCCGCGGCGCGGATCGCATTCTCGTCGCGGCGCGGGATCATCCCCGCTGGGGTGTTGATCACGAGCTGGATCTGGCCGTTTTTGATCAGATCGACGGCGTTGGGACGTCCCTCCTGGATCTTGGCAAGCTTCCGCACCTTCACGCCGGCCTCCGCCAGTTCCTTCGCCGTTCCGCTGGTGGAGCAGATGGTGAATCCCAGCTTCTCGAGTTCGAGGGCGATGCTGACGGCGCGCTTCTTGTCGGCGTCCTTCACGGAGAGGAAGACGCTGCCTTGAATGGGCAGGCCGGGCTTGGCCGCGGCTTGGGCCTTGGCGAAGGCGACGCCGAGGTCGGCGTCCAACCCCATGACTTCACCGGTCGAGCGCATTTCCGGTCCGAGGGCGATCGTGGCGCCCGGGAAGCGGACGAACGGGAAAACGGCCTCCTTCACGCACCAGTGTTTCGGGGTCTGTTCGCGGGTGAAGCCGAGGTCGCGGAGCTTGGCACCGGTCATCACCTTGGCGGCGAGCTTGGCGAGTGGAACGCCGATGGCTTTGGCGACGAACGGTACGGTACGGGAGGCGCGCGGGTTTACCTCCAGAACGTACAGCTGCTGATCCTTGATCGCGAACTGCACGTTCATCAGCCCGACCACCCGCAGTTCGCGCGCCAGCGCGTGGGTGGCCCGGCGGACATCGTCGAGGACTACGCTGGATAGCGTGTGAGGCGGCATCACCATCGCGGCGTCGCCGGAATGGACGCCCGCATACTCGATGTGCTCGAGCATTCCGCCGATCACGGAGGTCTCGCCGTCGCTGATGCAATCGACGTCGAGTTCGATCGCATCCTCCAGGAACTTGTCGATGAGCACGGGTTTTCCGGGCATCACGTCGAAAACCTGGCGAACGACCCCCTTGAGCTCCTCCTCGCTGTAGAGGATGAACATGCCGCGTCCGCCGAGCACGAACGAAGGGCGCACCAGCACCGGGTACCCGAGTTCACCGGCGCACGCGATAGCCTCGGCCTCGCTGGTCGCGATGCGGTTGGCGGGCTGGCGCAGCTGGATCTTGTTGAGGATGCCGGCGAACAGCTTCCGATCCTCGGCGATCTCGATGCTTTCGGGTGAGGTGCCGATGATGTTCACGCCGTTCGCCTTGAGGGCGCTGGCGAGATTCAACGGGGTCTGGCCGCCGAACTGCACAATGGCCCCGTCGCACTTTTCCTGATGATAAATCTCCAGCACGTCCTCGAGGGTGAGGGGCTCGAAGAAGAGCCGGTCGCTGGTGTCGTAATCCGTCGAGACGGTCTCCGGATTCGAGTTCACCATCACGCTTTCGTAGCCGATTTCCCGGAGGGCGAAGCTGGCGTGCACGCAGCAGTAGTCGAACTCGATGCCCTGTCCGATGCGGTTCGGGCCGCCGCCCAGGATCATGATTTTCCGCTTCCCGGAGGGAGGGAGGATCTCGTTCTCGTCGCCGTAGCTGGAGTAGT
>JBEGJD010000168.1:0-6875 GCA_041184765.1 Verrucomicrobiota bacterium
CCGTTGCAGCACTCGCTTTGGGCGATCTCGTTCTCGTGGTGCGGGAACAGCAGGTCCACGCCGCCCGTGTGCAGGTCGATGGTGTCGCCGAGCAGGGCCTTGCTCATCGCGCTGCACTCGATGTGCCAGCCGGGGCGGCCGGCCGAGGCCGTCCGGGGGCCGGGCCACTGCACGGTTCCGTCCTCCTCCGGCTTGTAGGCCTTCCACAGTGCGAAGTCGGAGACGGAGTCCTTGTGGTCCGCGTCGGCGACCGCGTTGGTCACCTTGAGTTCGCGTTCGCGGATGCGCGAAAGGCGCCCGTAGTCCCCGAAGGTGTTGAGACGGAAGTAGACCGATCCGTCGGGCGCGCGGTACGCGTGGCCCTTCTCCATCAGCACCTCGATCATGTTCACCTGCTCGCGGATGAACCCTGTGGCGGTGGGTTCGGCGTGGGGCTTCAGCAGGTTCAGCGCCGCGCAGTCCTCGTGGAAAATCCCCGTCCAGTGCCGCGTGATGTCCGCCAGCGGACGCTGTTCCTTGCGGCTCTGGCCGATCGTGCGGTCATCGACGTCGGTGAGGTTGCGGACGTGCCGCACCTTGTCCGCGCCGAACTCCAGCTCGAGCACGCGGCGGAGCACGTCGTTCACGACGAAGGTGCGGAAGTTGCCGATGTGGGCGGGCGCGTAGACGGTCGGTCCGCAATTGTAGAAGCGGAACACGCCGTCGGGTTGCGACGGACGCAGTTCGCGCGGCTCGCGGGTGAGGGAATCGTGGAGGCGGATGGGCATCGCTCGGGCGGAAAAGCGATTGGCGCCCAATCGTCCGCGGCTTGCCATCCCATTTTTCGGGTTTGGCGCGCGGCGTGACCCGGCTATGGCTGGGCCCCTGCCGCATGAAGCCGACACCCGCGCTCCCACTCGTCCAGCGTCCCCGGCGTCTCCGTCGCACGGCCTCCCGCCGCGCGATGGTGGAGGAGACCGTGCTCCGGCCGGCGGACTTCATCGCGCCGCTCTTCGTGGTGGACGGGAAGGGCGCACCGGAGGAGATCCGGTCGATGCCCGGGGTTTTCCGGCTGAACATTTCCGACCTCGTGAAGGAATGCCGGGCGCTGGCGCGGCTCGGCGTGCCGGCGGTGGCGTTGTTCCCCAAACTGGACGCGCGGCTGAAGGACCCGGAAGGCACGCGGGCGCTCGACGAGGACACGCTGGTGCTGCGCGCGGTGCGGGCGGTGAAGAAGGCGTTGCCCGAACTGACGGTGATCACCGACGTCGCCCTGGATCCGTACACGAGCCACGGGCACGACGGCGTGCTGACGCCGGCGGGTGACGACGTCGCGAACGACCGCACGGTCGGCATCCTCCGCGAGATGGCGGTTTTGCAGGCGCGCGCGGGCGTCGATTTCGTGGCGCCGAGCGACATGATGGACGGACGGGTGGGGGCGATCCGCGGGGCGTTGGACGCGGCGGGTTTTACCGACACGGGGATTCTGGCCTATTCCGCGAAGTACAACTCGGCGTATTACGGCCCGTTCCGCGACGCGGTGGGCAGCGCGCAGGCGGCGGGAACCCGTCTGCTGAGCAAGGCGACCTACCAGATGAACCCGGCGAACCGGCGCGAGGCGGTGGCGGAAGTGCTGCTCGATGACGCCGAGGGCGCGGACATCGTCATGGTGAAACCGGCCGGCATGTACCTCGACATCATCCGCGACGTGCGGGAGGCGACGCGCAAGCCGGTCGCGGCCTATCAGATTTCCGGGGAGTACGCGCAGATCCACGCGGCGGCCCGGCTCGGCTGGCTTGATCTCGCGCGGTGCCGGCACGAGTCGCTGATCGCGATCAAGCGGGCGGGGGCGGACCTGATCCTGACCTATTTCGCCAAAGACATGGCTGCGGCGCTGCGCTAAGCGCGCGCCCGCGGGTCAGAACGGCGAACGGGAAACCTGCAGGGAGTCGCCGGGTACGAGCCGCGGGTCGCGGCTGGGGTCCTTGCGCGCGGCCTTCACGTCGACGGAGTAGGCGGCCTGATCGCGCACGAGGCTGACGGCGTTTTCCTTGGCGTAGAGGGTGAATCCCCCGGCGGCCTGGATCGCCTTCGCGACGGTGAGATCGGGCGTCCAACTGATGCGACCGGGACGTTGCACCTCGCCGCCGACGTAGACGAAACGTTCGGTCACGACGACCGAGACATCGACGGCGGTGTAGAAGCGGCGGCTGAGATAGGTCTCGCGGATGCGCTGCGAGAGGTCGGCGAGGGTGGAGCCGGCGGCCTTCACGGCGCCAATGAACGGCAGGCTGATCAGACCCTGCTCGTCGATCTGCACGTTGTTGGTCGAGGGGTCGGGAACCCCCTGCAAGGCGACCGTGAGGCTGTCGCCGGGGCGGAGCTGCGCGGTAGATCCCGCCTCGGGGATGCGCGTGGGTGCCGGCGCCGTGTCGCCGGATGTGGCGCAGCCGCCTGCGAAGAGGGCGGCGACCAGTAAAGCGAAGGCGACGAGGCGACGGACAGGCATGCGGGGACTAGAGTCCGAGAGCGCGGGCAAAAGGCAATGCCGGCGCCCTTGGCGCGGACGAGGCTTGGTCCCGCGTCCGCGGTTTCGTTCACAACTCCGTCGACATCGAGAAGCGGAACGTGCGGGGGTCGCCCCACGAGCCGCTGCCGACGGCGGCCGAGCGGTAGTACTCCTTGTTGAGGAGATTATCCACGTTGAGCTGGAATGTGGTGTTCCGGTTCAGGACCTTCCGTGCGTAGGAGAGGTACGCGTTGTAGAGCGAATAGGCGGGCGACCAGATGTCGGTGGGCGTGGCGTTGGAGGCGGCGATCGCGACGGTGCCGCGGTAGGTGCGCAGGCGCCAGTTCATGCCGCCGCCGAAGGCGAAGCCCTTGAGGTTGCCGTCGGTGAACTGGTAGCGGCTGAAAAAGTTGCCGCGCGCCTTGGTGTAGCCGCCGTTGGGCACGCCCTCGGGAATGGTGGCGAGCAGGTCGTTCAGGACGGGCGTGGGCTTGTTCAGCGCCTTGGCCTGGTCGCGGAAAGCCTTGAGCAGCGGCACGCGGTCGGTGTTCACGACCTTGTTGTCGGCGTAGGTGGCCATGAGGCGCCAGTTGCGCGTCAGGTTGGCGACGGCCTGCACCTCGTTGCCGCGGGTGAGGGTGGTCTGGTAATCGGCGGAGGCGGTTGGGTCAAAGGCGCTCGGGAAGATCGCGGTGAGTTCGTCGCGCAGCAGCTGGGTGACGCCCGGGACAGAGTAACGGGCGTTCGGCGTGAAGTTCTTGTAGCGGGTGACGTTCAGTTCCAGCCGGCCCTTCAGGAGGGTGAAGCGCGCGGAAATGTCGGTGCCCTCGCCGACGGGTATGCTCTGCAGCTCGCCCGAGTTGAAGGTCGCGTTGCCCTGGCCGACGGAGATACGGAACGACTGCGCGTAGTTGTAGCCGATCGCGAACATGTCGTTCAGCCGGAACACGCCGCCGTAGTTGGCGCCGTCGACCTTGTACTGCACGAACTCGAGCGCGGGGGTGTTGAACGCATCGAGGTAGTCGACCTCCCATTGCGGCTGGGCGCGCAGCATGCCCCGGTTCGTGCGCATGTTGAAGTGGTCACGCCGGTATCCGATCATCGTATACAGGTGGTTGTTGAAGTAATTGCCGGAGGCGCCGACGCCCCACGAGGGCGTGTAGAAGCGGCGGTTGATGAACTGCCCGGTGGCGGCGCGGCCCCCGACGTCGGGCCAGATGACGGACTGCCCCGCCACGGCCGAGAGGTCGTCGGTGCGGTCGGGGCTCAGGCCGTCGCGGAGGTAGTAGCGGCGGTAGAAGCGATTGGCGCCGAACGTGGTGCGGTTGGCGGCGAACGCGGCGGAGGTGATGGCGGGGTTGATGACGCCCGACCAGTTGGCGGTCGCGGGGTCGATGTACTCGACGTACTTCGGCTTCTTTTGGCCCGGCGTGTCCTGGTGCTGCTGCACGTTCGCGATGAACTGCTGCTTGAACCACTTGGTATCCAGGTCGTAGACGGCCGAGAAACGCATGTCGCGAACGATGTTACCGTCGATGTTCCTGCCGCGGTAGTACTCGGCGTAGAGCTCGTTGAAGTACGGGTTGGGCTGGCCGTTGGGGAGCAGCGGGCTGCGGTCGCGGGTGATGGAGCGTCCGCTCACGATCCAGTTCTCGATCTTCTGCTGGTAGAAATTCCCGGTGATCTGCAGGTGGAGGTTTTTCCCGACGTGGTGCTCGGCCTCGATCGTGAGTGAGGTCGTGGCGTTGCTGTAGGTGCTGTCGGGCCCGTTGGTCTGCGTCTTCTTCGGGATCAGCGAGGTGTCGGTGATCGCGATGCCCGGGCCCGTGCTCACGACGCGGCCCTGCGCGCGGTAGCCGGTGCCGGTCGCGGTATTGAAGATGTAGCCGACGTTGCCGAGCGTGGCCGTGGCCGCGCGGGAGAAATTATCCACGAACATGCCCTGCGAAAGCACCGCGACCGTGCGGCCGTGCTCGGACATCAGGCTCAGGGTGGTGTTGCGGCCGGGCCGGTAGGTGACGGCGCCGTAGAGGCCCTTGAAATCGCGCTGCACGTTGTCGATCCACGAGTCGCTGCGGTGGGCGACGGCCGCGAAACGGGCGGCCAGTTTGTCCTTCACCAGGCGGCGGTTGAAATCGATTTCGCCGCGCATGATCCCGTAGCTGCCGAGCATGAGACGCGCGCGGTTTACGTCGCGGGTGAAGAGTCCGCGCTTCGTCACCTGATTCTGGGCGCCGCCGACGTCGGCCTCGCCGTACAGGAAGGCGTTCGGGCCGCGGAGCTCCTCGACGCGCTCCGTGGAGAAGGAGTCCATGGGCGAGTACCAGATCCAGCCGTTGCGCAGGGCGTAGGCGTTGGAGACGCCGCGCAGGATGACGCGGCTTTGCACGGTGGCGTTGGGGTCGGGGTTGGATTCGCCCGAAACCATCCACGTGGACATCTCCTCCATGGTGGTGAGCCCGAGGTCCTCGATGAACTGGGAGTTCATGATCGAGATCGAGTTCGCGAGGTTCTTCAGCTCCTGCACGGTGCGCATGCCGGAGGTGGTCTGCATCGACTCGTAGCCGATGTCCTGGGCTTCGCTGACGGTGAACGCGGTGAGTTGGACGGCCTGATCCTCACGGCGAGGAGTGGCGCCGGCGGAGGCGGGCGCCGTCTGGGCCGGGGCGAGGGCGGCGAGACTTAACATGAGACCGGCGGTGGCCGGCCGGAACAGACGACTCAGGGACGTGCGGGCATGCATGGTGTCAGGGGGGAGCTGATGGGAGGGGACGCGAAAAACGCGCCGCAGTTGCTGCCCCGAGATTTCGCCCGGCCATCAGCCCGTTCAAGCCGCAATTCCCGGGGCGGGCGCGCCGCGCCGGCCCGTCTCAGCGGGTGGATGATTTCGTTTCCCCGGCGGCGCCGCCGATCGGCAGGAACAGGAGAATCGCGGCCGACACCGCGATGGAGACGGCGAGGTAGTAGAGTCCGCCCACAAAAGAGCCGGTCGTTTTCTGCACCCAGCCGAGCACGGTGGGGCCGAAGAAGCCGCCGAGGTTGCCGAGGGAGTTGATCAACCCGATGCTGCCGGCGGCGGCGGAGCCCGAGAGCGCCATGCTGGGCAGGGCCCAGAACGCGGGCAGGTAGGCCTTGAGGCCGCCGAAGGCCAACATGAAGGCCAGGATGGTGAGCGGCAGACTGCCCTGCGTGAGCGGGGCGATCCCGATGAGAACGGCCGCGCAGGCGAGCGGTATCACGGCGTGGTACCGACGTTCCTGGCGGCGGTCGGAACTCCAGCCGACCCAGGTTTGCGCGACCAGGGCCACGATGGGCGGCAGCAGCACGAGCCAGGTGATGGCGTTGAGCTTCAGGTTGTACCATTGCTCCAAGATGCTGGGCAGGAAGAACTCGATGCCGTAGTTCGCGGTGACGTTGCAGAAATAGGCGAACGCCAGCAGCAGCACCATCGGGTGGCGCAGGGCTTGCAGGAGCGTCATGCGGCGCTTGCCAGCCGCCGCTTTTTCCAGCGCCAGCTGCGTCTCCAGAGCGCCACGCTCCTCGTCGGTCAGCCACTTCGCGTCGCGGGGCCGGTCCTTCAGGAAATAAATCACGGCGAACCCGAGTAGCACCGCCGGGACGCCCCAGAACACATACACCCATTGCCAGCCTTCCATGCCCCAGACCTCGGGGTGGTGGATGACCGTGCCGTTGACCGTTTCGTCGGTGCCGATGCGCAGCAGGTAATTCGAGACCTTGGGGCTCACGATCTGCGCGACGGGTGTGGCCGCGAAAAAGATCGCGAGCGCGCGGGTGCGGTCCTGCGCCGGGAACCAGTGGGTGAGAAAAACCACGACCCCGGGGAAGAAGCCGGCCTCGGCGAGGCCGAGCAGGAAGCGGATGAGATAGAACTGGAAGATCGTCATCCCGTTCGGGCCGTCCAACTGCGTCACCGTGCCCTGCGCGAACCCGGCAAGCCAGCCGTCGCCCGTGCCCGCGAGGGGCTTCAACAGGGCGGTGATCCCGGAGCGCAGCGCCTCGGCGCAGGGTGTGAAGCCGGGAATGTGGCAATGCACAAAGCCGGTCATCGCCGCCATGATGCCCCACGTGATCATGATCCGGCAGATCCACTTCCGCGCGCTGTACTTCTCCACGATCAGCGAGCCCGGCACTTCCAGCAGGAAGTAGCCCCAGAAGAACACGCCGGCTCCGAAACCGATCACCGCGTTGTCGAACCCGGGCAGGTCCTTCGTCATCGTCAGCTTCGCGATGGCGACGTTGGCGCGGTCGACGTACGCGATGACGTAGCAGATAAAGAGCAACGGCAGCAGGCGCCAGTAGGCCTTGCGGCGGGCGCGGTCGAGCGGGGCGGGGTTTTCCATCAGATGGGGAGGGGCAGGGCGGAGAG
>JBEGJD010000169.1:0-3289 GCA_041184765.1 Verrucomicrobiota bacterium
CTCTGGCAGCGGGCAGGCCGCGTGATTCACGTGCGCCCCGGCGGAAGCGAGCGCGATCTCGGCCCCGGTACGCAGCCCGTCGCGACCGCAGCGGGAAATCGCACGATCGCGATCTGGCAAAACGGAAAAGGCCTCTGGACAAGGAGCCTCGAAACGGAGGGTGCCGATAAGCTCCTAGCCGCCGAAGGCAGATTCCCGAGCTTGATCAGCGGCCCGGCCTCCTCCCATCCCATCGTGGCCTACGAACGCGGCGACGGAATCGTGATCGAGCTCCTCGGACTCAACTCAACCGCACCGAGGTGAGGCGGCATGCTTCCTCGTGGCGCCACCCGAGCCGCAGCGATGTTACCGCGACGCGCACCGCCGCGCTCCAATTGAGATCGGAAGGCGAGATGTAGCCGGGGCCGCCCGCCCCGGAGCGACAGCCAGAACGAAACTCCATCGGACCCCGTGCCCGTTGTTGCAGTAGCGAGTAGCGAGCAGACCTCGGCAGGAACAAGGGACTAATCGACCAAGGGACGAAGGGACCAAAGGACTGAGGGACGTGATGATCGCCCGACCTCCCGCCTTACGAAACTCATCCGATGTAGCCGGGGCTGTTACCCGCCGTCCAATCGTCGGCCTTGCCCTTCGTCAGCGTGGCGAAGGCGGATTTTGCCCCGGAGCGGCAGCCAATCCCACCGACGAACTCGGGTTGCTTGACGCATCCGCGGCAAGCGGCCGCGGCTCCATCGCAGAGACGAAGCTTTCCTGCAGCCAAGGACGCGCCGCTTCGTCACGAAGCGGCGCGGATCCCCGGGTGGCGTATCAGAACGTCTTCGTGAGCGAAACGTAGGCCCAGCGCGGGAGGAAATTGTTCACACGCTCGGCGTAGCCGGTCGAGAAGCTGGTGGCGGGCGGCAGGCGATCGAAGAGGTTGTTGACGCCGACCGTCGCGCGAAGACCCCACGGCAGCGCGTAGCCCGCCTGCACGTCGGTGGTCACCTGCTGCTTCACGAAGAGCAGGCTCGGTGAAGTGTCCTGGAAGCCGCCGATGTAGTTCACGTTGAGCGCCGCGGTTGCTTTGCCATGGCTCCAGAGGAGCGAGGCGTCGCCGCGCCAGCGCGGAATCTCGTACAGGCCGACCGTCTCGACCTCGGGCAGGTCGGGGCGGGTGCGGATGATCTGGGTGTTGATGAGCGTGGCCGCCGCGCGCGCGGTGAAACGGCCGAAACGACCCGGCGCGAAACGGTACTCGGCGGCGAAGTCGACACCCTGGGCCTTGGTGCTGCCGTAATTCCCAAGCACGGAGCGGATCTCGCGCAGCTCACCGGGGAGACCGGCGGCGGTGTCGGCCGCGGTGGGCGCGGCGCGCACGATCGCGTCGGGGAACAACTGCGGGTTGGCCAGCATGATGGCGGCCGTGGCCGGTTGTCCGATGCGGTTGGTCACCTCGACGGTGTAGAGGTCGAGACTCAGCGACAGGCCCTTGAGGAAGGCCGGCGTGTACTGCACGCCGTAATTGATCGACTCCGACTTCTCGGGGGCGAGCAGCGGGTTACCGCCGGAGCGGATCTGGCGCTGGCCGGTGCCGCTGTCGTTCGCGGTGGCGCCGGGTTTGCCGAAGCGCAGCGGGTCGGGGAGATTGAACGAGATGGCGACCGTCTGCGGAAGGTAGAGCTCGGCGAGCGCCGGCGCGCGGAAGCCGCGGCCCCAGGAGGCGCGGAACGTGAGTTGCTCCGCCACGGGCTGCCAGCGGAGGCCGACACGCGGCACCGAGGCGCGGCCAACACCATCGTCGGAGAACGACTCGAGTCGGCCGGCGGCGTTGAGTTCGAGCGCGTGCAGGCCCTCGATGCGCTGCGCGGGGGCCGCGAGAGGAACCGAGGCCTCGACATAGGCCGCGCTCACCCGGCGCTTACCCTTGGCGGGCGCGACCGGCGCGCCTTGGTTCAACAGCTGCACCTGCGTACGCACGTCGCGGAAGATCTCCTCGCGCCACTGAGCGCCGACCGCGACGGAGACCGCGCCGGCCGGCAGGGAGAATACTCCGCCGGTGACACGAGCGTCGGCCGCGGTGAGCTCCGTCTTGGCGTCACGCGTCACCCCACCCTCGAGCCCAGCCAGCGTGGCCGGGTTGTTGCGGATGGTGGTGCCGTTCGCGAAGAGGTTGAGCGCGGTCGCACGGTTGGTGTCGGCGAGCGCAGCGTTCACGCGGTCCTGGCCCGGGAAGTTCTTCAGATCGAGGTGAGAGGTCTCCTTGTTCCAAGTGACGGCGGCGTCCCAGTTCCAGCCGCGGCCGAGCTTGCCCTCGAGGCCAGCCACGAGGCGGCTCATCTCGTTGGTGGTGGTGGTGAGACGGTCGCCGAGCTCGAGGAACCGGAAGAACATTGTCTGGGAGGAACCGGAGACGATCGGCACGCCGAAGGGATTGAACGGGTTGTTCGCCGGCAGTGTGATGGTGTTGAGCGTGGAGATCGGCGCGGGGGAAAGACCCTCGATGTTCTCGTTGCGCTGCCAACCCAGCTCGACGAAGGCCGCGAGGCTGGAGGAGAACTCATGGCGGCCGTTCACGACCACGCCCAGACGCTCCGCGTCGGTCTGCGGGCGGATGGCGGCGTTGGCATCGAAAGTGTTCTGGGTCTGAAGCTGACGGGTGAAGGTGGCGTTGGGACCGGACGCGGCGCGGTCGCTGGTGAACGTGCGCTGCGCGGCGGTGGCGGTGGCGGGGATGACCTGGCCGGTGATGGGGTCGGTGGCGCCGACCGGCACCACGAAGGAGCCCGGGGTGTTGCTCGCGAGCAGCAGTTGGCGCTTCACCGGCTGAGGCAGCTGGCCGAAAAGGAACTCATCGCGCCGCAACCAGTCGGCGATGACGGAAACCGAGGTGGCGCCGCTCTTCACGCCGCTGGCCAGCGACCCGCGGAGCGTCGGGGCGGCGATGCCGCCGGTGAAGTCACCGTAGCTGGTGGTGAGCGTGGAGCCGGTGAAATCCTTCCGGAGGATGATGTTCACGACGCCGGCCACGGCGTCCGCACCGTACACGGCCGAGGCGCCGTCCTTCAGCACCTCGATGCGCGCGATGGCGGCCACGGGGATCATGTTGACGTCGACGAACTGCTCGGTGCCGAGGCCCGCGGCGCTGCCGCCCTGGCCGAACGGCGCGAGCGTGACGCGGCGGCCGTTGAGGAGCACGAGGGTCGAGTTCACACCGAGACCGCGCAGCGAGATCGCGGCCGAGCCCGGGGAGGAGGTGTTGACGCGGTTCTCCGCGAAGCCCTGCGCACCGATCTCGGGAATCTTCCGGAGC
>JBEGJD010000170.1:0-2539 GCA_041184765.1 Verrucomicrobiota bacterium
TGGCCCTGCTCGATGTCGGAGATTGGGTGCCGGCCGGTGCGGATGGCGTCGAGGAAGTCGGCCCAAAGCTCCCGTATATTCTGCCCGTCGGGCGGGTTGAGCTTCGCGTCCTCGTGCAGTACCGGCTCGCCGGCCTTCGCGGGGTAGAACGTCCAGCCGCCGCGCCAGCCGAGGTGGAAGATGCCGTTGGTGCCGTAGAAATGGCAGCCGGCGTTCTCGCCTTTCTCGACGTTGTGGCCGGCGAAGAGCCGCGACTCCCACGTGACGGTGAGACCGTCGAAGTCGTAGGTGACCATCTGGTGGTCGGGCGCGTCGCTCGTCTGCTCGTTGGCGTTGAGCACGGGCGCTCCCTTGATCGGGCGTCCGCCCATGCCGAAGACCTTGCGCGGCCACTTCAGGTCCGTGACCCAGATGAGCTGGTCGAACCAGTGGATGCCCCAGTCGCCGATCGTGCCGTTGGCGTAGTCGAGGTACTGTCGGAAGCCGCGCGGGTGGATCGCGGAAGTGTAGGGGCGCAGTGGCGCCGGACCGCACCAGGCGTTCCAATCGAGGCCGTCCGGCACCGGCAGGGT
Source organism: Verrucomicrobiota bacterium (assembly GCA_041184765.1). Lineage (GTDB taxonomy): Bacteria > Verrucomicrobiota > Verrucomicrobiia > Opitutales > Opitutaceae > ER46. The sequence goes on from JBEGJD010000170.1 coordinate 573, forward strand.
GGGCGAGGGCTTTTCGGGTCCACCGCCGGCGTTGTTCACGAAGCAGCGCACCATGCCGATCTTCCCGACCTTGCCGGAGCGGATGAACTCGCGCGCCTGGATGGTGTGCGGCGACGTGCGGCGGTGGGTCCCGACCTGCACGATGCGGCCTGCCGCGCGGGCGGCGTTCAGCATCGCGCGACCCTCGCCGATCGTGTGGGCGATGGGTTTCTCGACGTAGACGTGCGCACCGGCCTTCACCGCCGCGATGGTCGGCAGGGCGTGCCAGTGGTCGGGCGTGGCGACGATCACGATCTCCGGCTTCTCCTTTTCGAGCAGCTCGCGGTAATCGCGGTATTCACGCGGTTGGTCGGAAGTGACCTTCGTGATGCGCTCACGCGTGGCCGCGATCTGCCGGGCGTCGACGTCGCAGAGGCCGACGGTCTCGCAGGCGCCGCTGGCGATCGCCTCGCCGAGGATGTTCCCGCCCCACCAGCCGCAGCCGATGAGCGCGGTGCGGTAGCGGCGGCCGGATTTCTCGGCGGCTGAAGTCCGAAGGGAAAGTGTGGCGAGGCCGCCGGCGGCGGCGGCCGAATGCAGGAAGGCGCGGCGTTTCATGGTGCGGGGCAGGACGGGGCGACGGGGTTTTCGATGCGCACCGTGTCCAGCCGTGGCGGCCCCGACAAGCGCGGTCTTGCGAGCGGCATCGCGTCGCGGCGAAGGGCCGCGACCGACCGTAGGCCTAAAGCCAGCGTCGGGCGAAAGCGCGGCCGGCCGAGGTCTTCAAGTATTTGCCGAAGGCCTCGGCGCGACCAGCCTCGCGGAATGCAACCACCGCCCGGAGCTTCCATGGCCGGTCGCGGGCTGTTTCCGGCACGGCGCCGAGATTATGCTGCGTGAGGCGGGCGGAGAACTCCTCCGCGACACCGATGTGGCGGCGGGTCGGGCGGGGGATGGAGTCGAGGACGTACACGTAGTGGAAACCGGACATGCGGGTGGCGCGGCGGATGATTCGACGGACGGTTCCGGGCGGGGCGCCGCGCCCCGGACGATGATGAACGGCGGGGAGCGTCCCGGGAGTACCGCTTCCAGCGACTCCACCTTATACCCGAAAAAGGGTATGAGGCCGGCTTGACGGGCTTCGGACCGATGGGGTGTCGCGGGCGGGCGCGACTGGTTGTGGAAATCCGTGCATCGGGCGCCTCCTCCCGCGCCCTGCTGTCACAGATGTTCGTCGTAGGTTATCTCGATCCTCGCGCGATGAGCCTGCCGCTTGGCGGCGCCTTGGAATCGCACGCTGTGGGTCGGCGCGTCGTAGCTGAAACCCTCGCGGGCGTCGGCCCGCACGTCTTGCCCGTCGACGCGCACCTTGAGGCTCGGCGCGTGGAACGTTGCGCCAGCCGATACCGGCTCCAGCGGGATGGTTACGGTGTCGGCGATCCGGTCACCCAGCGCCGCGAGCGGCTCAGAAAAATCATCCCGGATGTTCAAGACCGTCCCGCCGGTGAGCTCGGCCGCGCGTCGGTGCGAGAGGTTGTCGGGCGCCACCACCGCGTGCATCTCGACGGCGCCGCGCCGGTTGCCTTTCGCGATGATGAACGGACGCAGGACCCATTGGTTGATGTATCCGTCGAGCGTCTGCGGCGCCTTCGGGTGGCGCGCGTTGTGACGCCGCAGGAGATCGGGCAAGCGCCCGTCCTCCACCCACTCGGCCTCCTTGCGGCCGGCCCGGTCCTCGTTCCACCGCGCCATCCGCGTCTCCTCCTCGTCCATGAAGAACACCACGACCGTCGGCGCCTCGGGTCGGAGAAACGCATGCTGTCCGCCGTGGAAGCTCGCGACGAAGTTGTACACCGCGGTGAAAGCCGTGCGGTTGCTGTCACCGTTCGTGCCGACCTTCACCAAATCCGAGAAAACGGCGTCGGGCGTGGCGGGCGTCACCCACGGCTGCGGCAGCACGGGCAGGGTGACGAGCGTGCCATTGCTCG
>JBEGJD010000171.1:0-2873 GCA_041184765.1 Verrucomicrobiota bacterium
TGCGGTTTGTTCAGCTCTATCACACCAATTGGGACAGCCACGGCGGACCCGGCGAGAACCTGCAGGGCGACTTCGAGAAGGTCTGCCGCGAGGTCGACCAGGGGCAGGCCGCCCTCGTGCGCGACCTGAAGGCCAGCGGCCTCCTCGAGGACACGCTCGTCGTCTGGGGCGGCGAATTCGGTCGTACGCCGATGGGCGAGAACCGCGACACCACCGGCCGCAACCACCACATCGATGCCTTCACCATGTGGTTCGCCGGCGGCGGCGTGAAGCCCGGCCGCATCCTCGGTGAGACCGACGAGCTTGGCTTCAGCGCCGTGCAGGACCCGTTCCACGTGCACGACATCCACGCGACGATCCTGCACCTGCTCGGGCTCGATCACCTGAAGCTCACCTTCCGTTTCCAGGGCCGCGACTTCCGGCTCACCGACGTCCACGGCAACGTGATGACGAAGCTCTTCACCTGACGGCGCGCCGCCGGATCCACCGGCCGCGCCACTCGCGGAGAAAACTCACCTCGCGGCGGTCACCAGGGCCTCGAGATCGGCAGGACTCGCCGCCCCCGTGGTGCCGACCTGGTGCAGGACGATCGACGCCGCTAGACTCGCCAGTTCCAGCGCCTCGCGCAACGAGGCTCCGGCGGCGAGCGCGGTGATCAGGTTCGCCGTCACCGAGTCGCCGGCTCCCACCACGTCGATCGGACCGCGGATCGGCAGGGACGGCACCCACTCGGTTTCCCCGGAGGGCAACGCGCCCACCATGCCGCGCTCGGAAAGAGTCACGAACACGGGTCGTACGTTGCGCCGGGCCAGCGCCGCCGCCGCGTCGCGCACCGTGGCGAGATCGGAGGAAACCGGGAGGCCCGACATCGCGGCGAGTTCGGCCGCGTTCATCTTGAAGATCACCGTGGGAAACCCGCCGAGTCCGCGACGGCTGTCGGCGATGATCGGTAGTTCCGGCCGCGACGCGACGACGCCCGCCACGGCATCGAGCACGCGTCGCGTCACCACTCCCGTTTCAGCGATATCCACTTGATCGAGCACGATGACGGCGTCGGCGGTCCGCGCCGCGGCCTGCAACGCCGCGATGATCCGGTCCTCCACGTCAGGTGGAGTCACCGTCCAATTCTTGGTATCGAGCCGGCTGAGCTCCCGCGGCGGCCGTCCCGGTTCCAGCACGAGCGGCTTGCAGTAAGTGAAGGTGCGGCGCTGCGGCGTCTCGAGCAGATGCGTCGCCTCGACGCCGCGCCGCGCCGCGATCGCCCGTGCAAGCTCGAAGCCCTCGCCGTCGACGCCGTGGAATCCAACCGGCAGGATTGTGCCGACGCCGAGTGCGGACAGGTTGTTGAGGATGGTGCCCGCGCCGCCAGGTTGCGCGCGCACGTTGGTGACATTGTGCACCGGCAGGCCGGTCTCGATGGAGGTCTCGGACCGCGCAGGATCTATCTCCAGGTAACGGTCGAGGCAGAAGTCGCCGAGCAGGGCGACGCGCAGGGATCCGTAGCGGGCCGTAATTTCGCGGCAGCGTTGCGGGGTCACGGGCGGACGAGGCGATCGTGCAGGTGGTGGATGAACGCGAGGTTGTCGCACTGCAGGTAGTGCATCACGGCGCCCATCCGGGAGAAGCTCTTGCAGAACCTCAGGTAGTACGCGGGGTTGTCCTTGGGCGGCTCGCCCTTGGTCCAGTCCCAGCCGCCGCCGTCCTGCAGGTCGACCACATCGATCGAGTGTCCGCGCACGACGCCGCGCCCGGCCTGAAGGCGCAGGTTGTTCACGCAGCTGAGGCTCTTCTCGAAAACCTGCGGCGCCATGATGGCGGAGCCGACGGAAAGGACCACGCCGCCGTCGAGCGTCTCGACGGCGCCCCCGACCAGCGCGAAGTCGATCGCCGCGGCGCGACCGATCACGGCGCCGTTGAACATCGGGTGGTTGGAGATTATATCGTAACCGATTCCCGGATGCACCGAGACAGGCACCCCGTGCCGGAACGCCTGCCCGATGATCGACGCGTGCTTCCAGCGGTGCACACAGGTAACCGCGCCGCCCGCCAGACCGTGGACGCGCATGGCCTGCAGCAGGTCGGCGCGCGCCGGCGCCAGCGGATGCGAAGGCTCGGCGCGGAGCGCAGCCTCGAGCTCAGCCGGAGCGGGCAGCCGTGTGCCGTCCTCCATGATGAAGCGCCCGAGTGAAACACCGTACCCCTCGCCGCGCAGCGCACCCGCCATCATCGCGAGGTGCAGGTTGCGCCCGGTCTCGTCCCAGGTGCCGAAATTCCCCTCCGCCACACCACGCCCGACGCTTTCGGTGGAACGTCCCAGCCAGGCATACTCCCAGTCGTGGATCGTGCCGGCGCCATTGGTTGCGAGATGGGTGATCCAGCCGCCGGCCATGAGCCGCTCCAAGAGGAGCGCCGCCCCGTTGCGCAGCAGGTGCGCACCGTAGAACAGCATCACACCGGCCCCGCACTCGCGCGCCGCGCGCACCCGCGCCGCACAATCCGCGACGCGCTCCTCCAGCAGCGTCGAAAGCTTCGACGCCGGGTTGCCAGGCTGAATCAAAATCTCGTCAGCCCCGGTCAGACTCGCCCGCTCGGCCAGCGGGAAAACCTTCACCCGGCGCAGGTCGAGCGGCGGCGTTCTCATGAACCGAGGATCACGCGGAGCATGCTTTCAGCGTCGCGATAGTCGGGGATCACCACATGCGCGCCGACTCCGAGCAGGCGCTCGCGTTTCCAAGGATCGACACGGCCGGAGCCGTTGTTCGCCTCGTCGCTCGCCACCGCCACCGCGAGACCTCCGACCTCGCAGGTGTTCTGGATCTCCACGTAGCCGTCGCCGAATGAGAGGAGTTTTTCCCCCGGAATCCGGTTCTCGG
>JBEGJD010000172.1:0-3931 GCA_041184765.1 Verrucomicrobiota bacterium
GATCAAGGCCGCCGCCGCGCCCGCCGTCGATCCGGTTGCGAAATCCCGCGACGCCGGTCGCGACACGCTCTCGGTCGATTTTCCCGACGAGGATATCCGCACCATCCTCCGCAACGTCGCCGATCTCTTTGAACTCAACCTCGTTATACCGAGGCGCTGCGCGGGAAGACGACCGTGAAGCTCCGCGACGTCACGTGGCGCCAGATCTTCGAGAACATCCTCCAGCCGGTCGGCTACACCTACAAGGAGGAGGGCAACATCATCAAAATCCTCAGCAACGAGACCCTCGCGCAGGAGCCCGTCTCCACCGAGGTTTTCGTCATTAACGACGCGCGCGCGGCCGACATCATGGCCACCGTGACTTCCCTCGTCGACGCCGCCGCCGGCGGCAAGATCGTCGTCGACGCCCGTAGCAACAGCCTCGTCGTCACCGAGCGGCCGTCGCGCATGAACCACATCCGTGCCATCATCCAGCAGCTCGACCGCGCCACCGACCAGGTGATGATCGAGACGAAGTTCATCGAGGTGACCGACAGCGACGTGAAGAACCTCGGCGTCAACTGGTCCTCGCTCGCCAACTACGAGGTCGCCGCCGGCGGCCTGCGCGGGACCTTCCAGCGCAACCGCGACCAAGTCGGCAGCGGCGGGTTCAACGGCAGCAACGGCTCGACCCTCAACGACTCGCGCGGCACCACGCGCACCGGCTCGACCGGCTCCACGAGCGAGTCCACCAACTCGAGCGGCTCCAACCAGTCTTCGGGATCCAATAACACCAGTAGCGTTACCTCCACCGGTGGCGTCGTCACCCCGACTTCCACCACCGGCACCACCGGTTCGCTCGGCACCACGGGTTCGTCCTCCAACACGTCCGGCTCGACCAACTCCGTCACCGACGGCGTGAACAACACGCTGAGCAACACCGTCAACAACACCTTCAACTCGCTGGCCTCCCTAGTGAACAACGACGGCACCGCCCGCACGCTCAACGCCGTCTTCTCCGCCACCGAGTTCCGCCTCGTGCTCAGCGCCCTCCAGTCGCAGACGCAGGTGAAGATCGTTTCCAACCCCACCGTCGTCACCCTTAACAACTCCGAGGCCGTGATCAACGTCGGCCAGGAGCGCCCGATCCCGCGCTACCAGTACAACCAGCAGACGGGCAATCTCGAGGTCAACGGGTTCGATTTCAAACCCATCGGCGTCATCCTGAAGGTTACGCCGCAGGTGAACGCCGCCGGGCGCATCAAGCTGACCGTCGCCCCCGAGGTCAGCCAGTCGATCAACAACGTCGTCTTCAACGGCAACCAGATCCCGATCATCGATACGCGAAAGACGGCCACCACCGTCTCGCTCGCCGACGGTTACACCATGGGCATCGGCGGCCTGCTCACCTCCTCGTCCTCCAACGGCGGCAACCGCGTTCCGTTCCTCGGCGCCATTCCCGGGATCGGCCGGCTGTTCCGCAGCGAGAACAAGCGCGAGGAGACCACCAACCTCATCATTTTCATCACCGCCAAGACCCTCAGCGCCGACGGCGCCCCGGTCGAGAAGGTGTTCGAGTCCGAGCGGGTCCGCAGCATGAACCTCCGTCGCGAGGAGCTGCCGGGCCACCGCGACGGGACGGACCCGTTCCTGAAGACTCCCGCCGCCAAGGCCCCCGCCGCGAAGTAAGCCCCGATAACCCTGGAGGCACCCATGAAACCTTGGCTCCGCATCCTCGCCGCGGCGGCGGCCGCTCTCGCGTTCGCCAGCCCGCTGGCGGCGCAGACCCTTTCGCCGACCGGCATCGCCGTCACGCCACAGTCCGCGGCACCGGGCGACACCGTGGTGATTACCATTACCGCGGTTAACTCGGGTGCCGTGCAGCTGAACGCGGGAGGTTCAGTGACCGGGACGGTTACTTTTACCCACCGGGTCACCGGCTACCAATTTACGACCGGCTCCCAAAGCTTTGTCTCAGCGGGGGCGGTTGCCGCCAGCGGTGGGGGAGGCTCGTTCACCTACTCTTTTCTTGTCCCGACGCGTTTCACGGAAGCGGGAGCCTATAATGCGTCGGTTAATCTGACAGGTGCCAGTAGCGGAACCATCGGGACGGCGACCGCATCGACCAACAACGTCCTCACCGTCACCGGCAAACCCGACCTGCAGATCACCTCGCTCACCTATCAGGCCAGCACATCATATGTCGGGGGCACGGTGGTCCCGATGACGCTCAAGTACCGTAATAACATCGCGACCGTCGGGGCGAACAACGTGCCGTTCACTCCGGGTTTCACGGGTTCCCCCTCGTTTGTCCGGATCGCCGTGGTCTTGTCCTCCAATCCCGCCTTCGGTGACGCGGACGATTTCCAGCTCACCATCCACGACATCACATCCAAGGTGAACGCCGATGGCGTCGAGCAAACGATCAACTGGAACCAGGTTCTCCCGGGTAACTTCTCGGGATCCTACTATGTGCTCGCGAAGATCGATTCCCTCGACGCCCTCGCCGAAAACGATCCGCCGGTTCTGACGCAGAACGGCAACAACGTCTGGGCGGGAGAGGTAAACTTGCTCAATCCGTCCGCGACGTTAATCAACCTGCTGCCGTCCAACTTCCCGACGGTGACCACCGCCAGCCGCGCGGCGGGCGCCGCGAACACGGCCAACGGTTACAGCGATAACCCGTCGATGACGGCCGACGGGCGTTTCGTGACGTTCGCCTCCGACGCCACCAACCTCGTCACCGGCGACACCAACGCGGTGCGCGACATCTTCCTCTACGACAGCCAGACGAACGGCGTCCGCCGCCTGAGCGTTTCCCAGCAGGGCAACCAGGCCACCGCGGCGTCGAACAACCCGGTGATCAGCGCCGCCGACGGCCGCCACGTGGCCTTCGCGTCCGAAGCGCCGAATCTCGTCATCGGCGACACCAACGGTTTCAGCGACATCTTCGTCGCCGACACGCTCACCGGCGTGATCACGCGTATCAGCGGCGCCAACGCCGCCGGCGGCCAGGCCAACAACCCCAGCTTCCGGCCCGCCATCAGCCAGACCGGGCGTTTCATCGCCTTCGAGTCCACCGCGACCAACCTGACCGCCACCGCCACCACCGTGGGGCGCAGTCACATTTACGTGCACGACCGCGACGTCTCCGGCAGCGGTGTCTTCGATACCCCGGGCAACACCTCGACGGTGCTGGTCGACACCTCGCCCGCCGGTGCCGAGGGCGGTGATTCCAGCATTCAGGCCGTAATCAGCGCCGACGGTTCGACAATCGCTTGGACATCCGACGCGACCAACTTGGTGGCCGGCGACACCAACGGTGTTCGCGACGTTTTTCTGCGCACCCGAAGCGGTGCGGGTCTCGGCACCACGCGCCTCGTGAGCGTCGTCAACGGCACTGGCGTCCAGGGCAACGGCGTCAGTCAGACCCCGGCGCTGAGTTCCGACGGCCGTTGGGTCGTCTTCGCGTCGCTCTCCACGAATCTGGTCGCCGGAGACACCAACGCGGTTTCCGACATATTTGTGTATGACGCCTCGGTTCCCGTTGCGACGCCGGTTGTCACCCGGGTCAGCGTTTCGACTGCCGGGGCGCAGGCCGTTGATCCCAACCCCGCCGGTTTCCAGCTCGGCAGCATCAATCCCACGATCAGCGCCGACGGTCGTTACGTGGCCTTCGCCTCGCTCGCCAATAACCTCACGGCCGGTGACACCAGCGGGCAGTCTCAGCTGCAGGATTCCAACGGCGCCCTCGATGTCTTCGTGCGCGACCGGCAGGTGAGTGGTTCGGGCGCGTTCGATGTGCCGGGCAATGTCGCGACCCAGATGGTTAGCGTGAACCCTTTCGGCTACCAGACGACCGGAGTCCTGGGTGTTCCGAGCTCCGCCGCGTCCAACATTTATCCGGTCATCAGCGCCAACGGCCGCTTCGTCGCGTTCCCGTCCGACGCCG